>NZ_CVTV01000054.1:0-72012 GCF_900004865.1 Pseudomonas sp. 37 R 15
GGCGTGACCTGGGCTTTTTCCAACAGGCGGATCAGGCCCCAGGTACCGGAATAATCACCGAACAGCCGCTCGCCGGTATGTACGCTGGTCCAACTGAGGCTCACGCCGGGATAGTCACTACGCCCCGGCCAGCTGAAACGCTGCCAGCTCTCCTTCTGGTTGAAGTACTGGTGCTTGTCGCCGTTGAGGATGAAGGTGGTTTGCACCACATCGCGTACCGGTTTGCCTTGCAGCTCAAAGCTCAACCCCATACCGCCATCGGTGTAGAGCACATCGGCCAGGTCACTGAGCTGGTTGATGGCGCTCAGAAATTGCGGGTTGAAGCGCAGCCCTTGGCTGTGGCGCGGATCGGCGACCCAACGGCTACCCTCCTTGCGCAACACGCCGCTCAATTGCCGCTGCAAAAACTGCTCGATGCGGCCGGAGTCTGCGCGGATCATCTGGCCCAGCATCGGTAAGGACGCATCGCTGGCAGTGGCTGTAAACGGGTAGCGGCTGGCGAAAGCATCGTCCCAATGGCTGACGATCGAGCGTTGCCACTGGCTGTTGATCCCAGCGGCAGACGGTTGCAGGACGCGTTGCCAGGCGTGTTCCAGTGGTTGCACGAACAGCGTCTGCGCCGCCCCGCCCCACTCGGCCCCCAGGCTGGCGGCCATCAGGCTGCCGTAGGATTGAGTGTCGGTCAGGTCGATGCTCTTGCCTTGAAACACGGTTTGCGCCAGTGCCTGGGTCATTTCCAGCGGATCGGCCGCCGTGCTGACTTGCTGCAACTTGAGGCGTACCCGTGTTACCCGTGTGAGGAATGCCTGGAGGCTCAAGCCATCGGCGCCACTCTTGCCTTCGGGGCCTTTGCCCAGCAGCGCCAGCAACGGGCCGAAGGTTGCGTCCAAGGGGCTGCTGGGCAAGTGGCCAAGCTGGTCGATCACCGGGGCCTTGTCACGCCCGATCAGCTTTTGCGCGGACGTCACCAGTGAATCGCCCAGGGGTTGGGTTCGGGTACCGGCCTGCCCTTGGTAGGCCAACGTATTCATCAGCGCAATCAGCGGCGACTGGCGCACATCACTCATCAGCGTCAATTGGTCAATCACTTCGGCGAGGCTCCCGGCTTCCTGCCAGCGCAGGCTGTTGAGCAGATCCAGCCAGGCACTGGCGTAGTCCTGGAAGTACCGTTCGGTGAGCCGCTCGCGGAGCTGGTGCGGGCTCAAGCGGGTGTCGATGTCGGCGGGCTTGTCGCTGAGTACCCAGTCGATTTCCTCACGGCGGGCCTCGGCGATCTCGTCGATGGCTTGGCGCACCTGGCCCTCCCAGGCCTGGCGAGTGAATACGCCCGGCACGCTGGCAGCGGTGGAGAACAGGGCCGGGGCATCGGTGTCACCCACCAGTTGGTGAAGGCCCAGTTCCGGGTAGTGATTGGCGGCGTCATCAAGCAACTGTTGATACAGGCTGGCCTCGGCATTGCGTTGGCCCAACTGGCCGAGCAGCACCTGCCGGACTTGCGCGACCAACCTGGGGTCGGCCTGGATGCGCCAGCCAGGGTTCGCGGTCAGGTGTTCGCCATAGAACCGCCACAGGTTGGGCGCCAGGCTTTGCCATAGCCCAGGTGATACGCCTGTGCGTGTAGGCTCAACGTTGCTCAGGGTTGTAACCAGGAGACTGGCATCGGCTTTTTCCGGGCGCGCCATCATCAAATAGGCTTTGAGCTGGGCGTAGGCCTCTTGGGCACGTTCAGCACGCTCGGGGTTGTCCGGGGCCAGCTTGACCAGCGCGTTGAGCTGTCGGCGCAGCGTGGCGGCGGCCGGGTCGCGGATCAGGCGGTTGTTGGCCTCGACATAACGTGGCCACAGGGTTTCAAGCAGTGCTGGATTGTGGTTCAAGCCAAAGCGCTGGTACCACGGAGCGCCGCTCTGGACGCGATCATCCAGGCGCGCCAGCTCGCGGACCAACTCATTGAGGGCCTGGAGTTGTTCGTCACCTTGCGAGGAGTGTTGCAGGGCCGCAAGTGAGGTGTGTATCTGGGCGATCTGCGCGCGGTTGCTGACGAAAGACAGCAACAGTCCAGCTCCCCACAGCACGGCCAATCCCAATGCCAGCGCATAGGTGATGCGGGGTGCGCCCCAACCCAATCGACGGCCACTGGCCGCTTTATCGTTGAGAACGCCTTGCCAGGCCGTATTCACCGGCCAAAAGTGTTCAAGCGTGCTCTCAACAGGCACCACCGGCAGACTGAACCATAGGCCGCGCAAGGGTACACCGCGGGAAAACTCGCCCAATAGCGGCGCCAGTACCTGGCGCCAACGGGCAATGCCGTCGGCCTGTAAATCGCGGGAGAGCCGCAGGAGGAAGTCATGGGTCAGGGCATCGTGCATTTGCGCCAAGCCCGCGCGGCGCAAGGGGTCGAGTAAACTGTCCAGGCTGTTTTCTAGAATCAGGGGGGTGACACGTGATGGCAGCAGGCAGCCCACAGGCTGGCTATCGCGATCGTTCTGAGACCATGCACTGCCGCCCACCTGCCACAGGTGCAACGGCAACTGCCAACGCAACGCACGGGCCAGGGTTTGCAAACGACGGGCACCGGTGCTCATGGCGGCGGCATCGGTGCATTGGTCTTTGCTCAATGCCCAGACCACCCCATTGAGCGCACGCCTGCGGCACAGGCCACGCCACTGCAAGAGCAACGCTTCTTGCGGTTCGCCTTGGAGGCTGCCGGCCCACAGCAGCACGGTGCTATGCCCTTCCAGCCAATTTTCTTTAGTCAGACCCGGAGCGATGGCTGCAATCTGGGCAGGCTCACCCACTACCAAAAATAGACGGACTTTACGACGCCAGAAAAAACCGTATCGGTCACGTAATTGATCACGTAGTTCTGAAAAATCAACGCACGGCTGGCGAGGCAACTTCGTCTGCGCATCTGAAGGGGCGTAGACCTTATCCGCCTGTGCTTGTTCTCGGTGACTCTGTTTTTTTAGATGAGCCAACAAGCGTGGTGCAACATAGCCCACCACAGCGAGAGTGAAGACGAGTAAAAAAACCATTAATTTCTGCGCGTTCTCGATTAAACCTACCCGTTCACCGAACCTCCATACTCCCCATCCCAGCACGATTAAAAACGTGATGATCCATATTGTTGCCCCCACTAGGCGCCATGAATTTTTCCAAGCGTTCATGCCAACTCTCCCGTGGTAACAGTGCTAACCCAATGACCGGATTTTTCACCAACCAATACCAGCAACGGCTTACGCTGATGTCGAACCACCTCCACGCCAAGAGCGGTTACCAGCCAGTGACCGAGCGGCCCTGGCATCCCGCAAAGAGCCTCTTGAACCCACTGTTGCTCCACTTTGAGCGAAGCGCCATGAGCGCCCGCGGTAACAAGTATTTTGCTGGTCAATGGCTGCCAAGCCGCGTCGTCGGCCAATAAAGCGGGTGCCTCTTTGGCCGTGATTTGCGTTTGCAGCAGTAGTGGCAGTTCACTGTCCAGTCCATTGATGTCCAGTGGCATTGGCCGTAACAAACCAGCCGTTATCGGTAGTGCCAAAGCGTCTGCCAAGCGATCAGGGCATAGAAGCAACACGGCGAGCCCATCGGAGTACGTTTGCGCGCCATTAACCTGGAGAACCAGGACCAGCTCCATGGCCGTGCTGGCGGTTCTTAACGTGTCGTCGATCCAGCTGTACGACAACTCAGCCGACAGGGTGATTGTTGTAGGGAGCGTCATGCTTACTGTGGCGCACCACACCTGCTGCAACGCATCACGCAAGGTTTGGTATTGCGCGTCCCCCACATCGCTCAGCAGGGTCAGCCGTAGCTCCTGCCCCAACGGCAATGTCTTAAGTGCTGGCGCAACGGCCTGGATCAACATTTGCAGTCCATATCGAGCACGGTCGGGATGCGCAGGTAAGGCGGCGATCCGTCGTGCTCGCCCCGTACAGGGAGGCAAGCCAGACGAACCTTGAGCCAATAGGCTGGCAGACACGTCATCCGGCAGCAGCACACAACTGGCGGAAACAGCTATATAGCGTTGAGCCCAGGTCTGCCAGGATTGCTGCGCCTCTTGCGCCTGCTCCTCAAGAAACCGGTAATGGGCCAAGGCTCTACCATAGGTATAAGCACGAGCGCCGAACGCCAGTAGCCAGGTCAGCAAAGGCGAACCGGAAAATACCCAGATATTGAATGCACGCATTAACGGCATGGGCTCGGAAACATGCAGCAAGAACAGTAGTAAACCGGCAAGCACCGCCAAAACTGCCGCCCATAACCAACGTGACATCACCGGCGGCTCTGGCACATCGACCACAGCGGCGGCTTGACGAGCCCAGCCCATGACTAACCCACCTCGCAATCGGGCGCACTGGAGATCAACTCACAGCCGCACTTACAACGGCAGCCATTGACCACCATCTCCCGGTCTCCCTCAGCCCAGTCAGGGCACCCCTCGACGATCGGGTTAACGCCGTGCCCCGGCAGTGGGCAACGAACTTCGTCACCGACCAATGCCACTCGCTTGCCATTAACGATCATCGTGGACGAGGCCGATATGACTTCGCCGCCACCGGTAGTTTTATCTCCCAACAAGACAAATCCTTGCGACATAATCACGCACTCCATGAGCTATTGACTTGAGCGTTCAAAGTACTCAAGTGTTATGAATATTCCGATCAGTTAACGCCTTGGGAAGAGCAAGTCTCACTTACCCTCCGCAGCCAGGCGGATGGCTTGCAATTTACGAAAATTCGGTTTGGATCGACCGTCTGCCGCAACACTTCCATCGGGGTAAGTGAACGTTATAAAGCTGCCTACCTTATGTACCCTTGTTCCTTCTGAATTAACCAAAAAATCTGAATGCAGGATTGGCTCGAAATACACTCGGCGAGCTTGAGGTGCTTGATACTTGAGATAGGTGTTACCTCTTCCGGCCAGACTGATGCGTTTACTGTAGCCACTTAAAAAGTTCTCATGCAACCAAGGATAATATTCCTCGCCGATCGTCAAATCCCCGTCGACGATAATATCCGCTCCACCTCGTGGCGAATTGTTGTAGTCGAATATCACAACTACACCACCGCCTCCCCCAGCGATAACGTTTTCGCCATAACGTGAGGGCTCGGCAAAGACCACGCCAAAGGTCACATTCGCCAGATGCCAGCGGCACGCGCCCCCCCCATCCTTGGGCAGCTCAACTTGAAAAAGATCACTTTGCCCCTGGCGCTCAAACTCCTTGTAAACCGAATGGTGACCATCCCGTTCCGTGCGTTGGCCGCTGGCGCCGGTGCCGATACGCTTGCAGGTGGCCGAGCGATACATGACCCACATGGTTTCGGTTTTCAGTTCCTTGGGCAGTTTTACTGTTACGGTTATTTTTTCGCTGTCGGCAGGCGGGGCGAGGCTGTAGTCCTGACGGCAACCACTGAGGCCCACGAACAGGGCAATAAATGCAGCAGAATGACCAAGTTTCATTTGCCCTCCGCAGCTAGGCGGATGGCTTGCAGTTTGCGAAAATCAGGCGTGGAACGACCATCTGCCAAGACGCTTCCGTCGGGATAGATGAATGTTATAAAACTTCCTACCTTGTGCACTTTTGTTCCTTCAGAACTAACCAAGAAGTCTGAATGCAAAACTGGTTCGAAATATATCTGACGCGCTTGCAATGCCTGATAACTGACGTAAATATCACCTTTGCCTGCTAGCCTAATCTGTTTTCTATACCCCCCAAGAAATACTTCGCTCAACCACGGATAGTAGTCCC
This sequence comes from Pseudomonas sp. 37 R 15, assembly GCF_900004865.1. Taxonomy (NCBI): domain Bacteria; kingdom Pseudomonadati; phylum Pseudomonadota; class Gammaproteobacteria; order Pseudomonadales; family Pseudomonadaceae; genus Pseudomonas; species Pseudomonas sp. 37 R 15. The sequence continues at coordinate 5,744 of NZ_CVTV01000054.1, forward strand.
CCCTAATCGTCAGATTGCCCTCAACAATAATCGGCAACCCTGAACTTCTCATCGGGCGATTATTATCGAACTTCACCAAAATACCCCCTCTTCCACCAAACGTCACGTTTTCGCCAAATCGAGTCGGATCAACATAGGTAACACCAAACATCACATTGCTTATTCTCCATCGGCATGCACCACCACCATCTATTGGCAACTTTGCTTGATAGAGATCTGTTTGTCCTTGACGTTGCAGCTGTACGTCAATGCCATGACGTCCATCCAACTCGATACGTTGGCCACCAGCACCGTAAGTGACGCTTTTACACGTAGCTGAGCGGTACATAACCTCCAAGGTTTCGGTTTTCAGTTCCTTGGGCAGCTTTACTGTCACGGTTATTTTTTCGCTGTCGGCAGGCGGGGCAAGGCTGTATTCCTGGCCACACCCCGTGAGGTTAACGCTCAAGGCCATAAATACAGAAGGAGGAGATAGTCTCATTTACTCTTCCTGACTTGGCGAATTTCCTGCAACTTTAGAAATTTCGATCCCGGGCGGCCATCAGCCATCACACTTCCGTCGGGATAAATATACGTAACATAATTGCCCTCTTTCTTTTCCCTTACGCCAACCGAACGAAGTACGAAATCATCGTGCAGTATTGGCTCAAAATATACTTGGCGGGCCTGTAACGCCTGATATTTCAGATAAATACCCCCATCACCTAAAAGGCTGATGCGTTTTTTATAGCCGCCAAGAAAAGATTCGCTCACCCAAGGGTAATAATCCTTTTGGATCATCAAATCCCCATCGACTTCGATATCGGCTCCGCCACGTGGCGAATTGTTGTGGTCGAATATCACAACTACCCCTCCCCCCCCTCCAGCGATAACGTTTTCGCCATAACGTGAGGGATCGGCATAAACCACGCCAAAGGTCACATTTGCCAAATGCCAGCGGCATGCGCCGCCCCCATCCTTGGGCAACTCAACTTGATAAAGATCACTCTGCCCCTGACGCTCAAAATTCTTGTAAATCGAATGGTGGCCATCCCGTTCCGTGCGTTGGCCGCTGGCGCCCGTGCCGATACTTTTGCAGGTTGCCGAGCGGTACATCACCCACATGGTTTCGGTCTTCAGTTCCTTGGGCAGTTTTACTGTCACGGTTATTTTTTCGCTGTCGGCAGGCGGGGCAAGGCTATAGTCCTGGCGGCAACCACTGAGGCTGAAAAATAGCGCACCCAAAACGAAGGCGGACCGGAGAGCGCCGGTGTTGCCCTTTTGTGAGGCGATGGGCTTAACCATAGGTTTTCTCGTAATAGGCTTGTGGGTCGGCGATGGCATCGAAACGCTCCAGCGCCTCGGTGCCCCCTTCGGTTTGGTGTGTGACACGCAGGGCGCGGTCCACCAGACGCTGCAAGTCGAGGAAAATACGATTGCGGGTCAGTTCATCCTCGGGAATGCTGGCGCCGTGCTTCTCCATCTGCCGTTCAAACTTGCGTCGTCGTACCTGCCGCTCCAGCAATGGCTCGCGCTCGGGATTGATCGATTCCAGCAGTTGGTTGTGGATGTAGGGCTGGTACTGCGACATAAAGTGGTCGCCAATGCACAGCATCCGACCTACCGAAGTATTGCCGTAGCGCGGGAAAAACCGGGCGCGGCTCTCCGCGTCGAGGGATGTATTGAGGCGTTGGGTGGCTTGCTCGGCCTCTTGATCATTGGCCTCGCTCAGACTGGGAACCAGATACAGCTTGGCTTTTTCCGGAAGCTGGGCAGTGATGACACTGCGATAGGGTGTGCCATCCGGTTTGCGGTAAGCGGGGTATGGCGTGATTTCCTGCTGGCGGTGCTGTTCGGCCCTGAAGAACATGGCGATCTCGCCGTGATGGCTGAAGGGATCTTCATGCTTGAACACACTGCCGAGCGCGGCTTGACGCACAGACCAACTCAGCCCCATCAGCGTGCCCACCGGGCCGTAGACGTCATACAGATAGTTGTCCAGCGCGGCTTCGGGCGGCACCCGCGGGATAAGGTCTGTGTCGTTGACATGGCGAAAGTGCCAGAGGTCGCCCAAAAACTGCACGGCGTGGAGGGTAAACGTACGTGGCATGCCGTAGGTATAGAGCAGCGGGTTTTGTGCTTTCAGCGCCGCCGCATACACCAGCCCGAGAGCACCACCAAGACTGTGACCACAAATAAAGATTTGCTTATCTTCAGCTTCTTTAGGGATCACCTCTCCCAATTCCGTTGCATAAATCCTTCTAGCCACCTCATATGCATCGCGAAACCCCATATGCACACTGCCCACAGGAGTTAGATCGGCACAAGGAACCTTAGGCTCGCAATTAGCCACAACTTCCGGTTTTACAGGGCGAAAGGTTACATCGGTACTCAGATCAGCCAGCCCGTTCATTTCGGTACCGCGCCAAGCCACTAACACTTGGGATGCACTGATCGCGTAAAACAGCTGAGTATGGCCTTCCGGCGGATCCGCCTTTGCCGTGTCCAAGGGCTCGGCCGTTTTATAGCGGTCGTTGAAGGGAACGTCACTCACCAAACAGGGCCACCCCTGACCGTTATCAAGTACCCGCGGCGTACGCGACAAGTCCAGGCATTGCTGTTTAAAAAACTCTTCGACGGAACCCGTTTCATCTTTAGGCAGGGAGCTATATGCCAAAATGCTCATCAACCCCAGGTTGTAGGCATTGGCCAGGCTGTACTCAGACTGGTGGTGCAGGACCAGCGACCAAGCACGAAACGGACAGACTTCCAGTACATGTCGACAATCCAGTTCCCCACCGCTGACGGTGAAACCCTGGAACTTGCCATCGGGGAAGTGATAGGCGGGAAGTCTTTTGCTATCCGCCAAGGGCGGTTCAAAATCCGGCTCCTCATCGCACAGTTGGCCAATGCGCAGGTAGTGATATGGGTGACCCGCGGCGAGCGCCTTCTTCTCGATTGGCGAAAAGCCCGAGCGCTGCGGACCATACAATGGGGCTCGCTCCCCCACACCTGGCCGGGGCGGCTCGGCACGTTTGGCGCGCAAGCGACGGGTCTGCGACAGCTCGGCCAACGGGTTGGCCTCCATCAGCAGCGTGATGGGCAACGGATGCAGGCCGTCGATGCGTATCACGCCTTGTGCATCGCTACGGCCTACGAACTCGGGCATCAACTTCTCGCGAGTGGCCTCGTTAACCGCGCGATAAGGCAGGTTCGCCAGGGGATCGCCCTGCTCATCCAGTAACTGGAATTCAATCCAATGCTGTTTCTGTTTGCCGCAGATAACATCTTTGCGCGGGTTGAGCGTATCGGTACGGTGCGAGAAGTCGTTCATTTATCAACCCCTTCCCTGCCATCCCGCTCTATTACATTTGCGTTACGCCTTGCATCACATGCGGGAACGACCTGGCTACCATCGGCCAACTGGGTGTATTGAAGATATTCGGCTGTCCCCGTCGCGGTTTTCTTTATACAAAACACAACCTTGTGTGAATCAGTTGGACGATAGGCATCATTCAACCTAAACACGTAGGTTTTGTCGGCTTCCAATACCAATGGGTATTCATGGCTCCCATAACTCGCTAACGCCTCATATCCTGCCGGCGTAATACCATATGAAAAGCACTCGCCTGGCTTCAGCATTACCGGTGATGCACCCTCTTTAAGTGTCAGCGCCCACACACCTGTTTTATCAGCGTAACTTTCCGACAACGTCACCCACCCCACTGCAAGCGAGGCGACTGAATCATTGCGCAAACAAATGGCTGGTCGACCATTTAACGAAGCAATGTCCGCATACTCCTCATGCCCCAAAATTGTTGCATGCGCAGTCATTCCGCAAGCGCACAAAATAAAAAACATAACCAACTGATCAATTTTCATATTTATCTACATCCGTTGTTTGCGGAAAATTGGTCTTACTCGCAGGGTCAAGCAAAAGACTTTCAATTGTCTTTGCTAACAACACAGGACTTTTTGTCGAATTCGACGGATTCCAGACACTGCTCGGCTTCTGCAATACGCAAATCATGTAGTAATCGGACACAATCTCCCCCTGCTGCTCCATATTGTAATCGGAGAGCCCCCTGCCTTCCGTCAATTGATACTTATAAGCCTTAGCCCCCTTGCTGGTAACTTTCAATCCGGCGACTTTTACGTCATAGCCAAGTTGGTACTGCCAGACATGGGTCATTTCGTGCATGAATAGAGCCTTATCCCTAGGATCAGCGGTATCGGAAAAATCATCCCTATACAATCCCGTCTTCCTTGGGTAGTACATTTCACCGTTGGGGGTCACCGCGGTATTTTGGAAGTAACTGAAAAGCCACCATGGGCCGTGGTGAACGTTAACCCTTGTATAATCAATGGCGTCTTTAAAGAGGGTTCCAGCCATCGCAATTTCACCACGGGTCAAAGAACGTTTTCTGCCCTCAGGCAAAGAAACATCCTTTGTGGAACTCCCCACTTCTGTATCCGTAGTTGATATACCGCTTGACGCCAGATCAATTTCCACCGACTCGTGAACATTTTGCGCCGCACAACAGAGCGTCTTAATAGGTTCAGAAGGATAGAGTGTTATTTGTGTGATAGGTGTCGGCTGCTCAGTCGCGAAGCGTTGCGTATAACCCTTCGCATCTGTCACGCCCTCAAATATTCTTCCGTCTGCCAGAGTGGCAGAATACCTCAAATTACTTGCCAACTGACCATCCGGACCGAGCAGGCGAAGTTGCTCGTCATAAGTCACTGAATCAGGAAATTCAATCTTCAAGTCTCCCGGCAATAGGGTATGGACGCTCAACGTCTCGCCGTTTCTGTCGGTAACTCCGCTGAATACCTCACCTTGCTCAGTGGTTATCCGATAGTTTGTGAATGGCAACGGTGCCTGGGTTGCGTCTTTAAGGGTATAAACACCCGCGTAGCCGCCCGACAACTATGAGGTAGGCGTATCAAGGCTGGCACTGCCCAACTTTTGCACATGGGGTGCCTTAAAGTAGATGTTGCCAGGTGCACCCAGTTCTATATCGCCGCCCTTGAGGCGAATGTAGGCACCTGCGCATTTAAGCACCAGTTCTTGTGGAGCACTGATTTCTATTCGGCCCCCGATACTTTCAATATTGATATCGGTCTTTGCCTGCGCGTGGAGGCTGCTGCCCTGAGCGTGCAATTGGACTTTGCCTTTAGCCGCCTTGAGTCGCAGGTCGGCATTTTGGGCAAACACACTTATGCCCCCATCGGCGGCGGCAGTAATATCGTGCCCGGCACTGATATCAGTGTTGCCCCCAGCCATAATGCCCACGCTTTCCCCAACGGAAGACAGGCATAAGGCCCTGGGGCTGAGCACACCAATCCCGGCAGGGGCATGCAGCAGCACACCGGGTTGCAGTAACCCTGCAAGCCGCTCTTGCAGACCGATTTGGCTATGGGTGTCGCCGGGGGTCGCTTGAGCAATACTGGCTGCCTGGGCCATGGTGCGAGCTAACGACAACGCGCCCTCCAGTTGTGCAATGGCGGCCGCCATCTCCAGTTGTTCGCCTAGCGCCTGGCCTTGTTCATCGGCACTGATAAACAAGCCCTTCCCACCGCGAACCGCCCCCCAACCATCGGTACGCAGCTCAAACCCTTCGCCGCGCTTTTGCTTTCCGGCATCCACCAGATGGCCAAGGTTGAGCTGACTCTTGCCACTGTGCTCTGTACTGAGTTTGATGTGCTCCTGCCCGCGGGTATCATCCATGCGCAGTTTATTGTTGGCCGGGGTGCGCAGTACGTTGCGCCTGTCGTTGCGCAGGGTCACGTGGTCCACATGCTGGCTGTCGTGCAAGGCATGGGCGATGTAGGGCCGGTCCGGGTCGCCCTGTTCGAAGGCCACGGCCACTTCGGTGCCGGCAATCAGCGGTAAATGCAGGCCGTGGGTGTCGCCGGCGTAGGGTCGGGCCAGGCGTAGCCAGACGCTTTCTTCACCGGCCTTCCAGCTGTCGCGATCGAACAGGAAATTCACCCTGTAGCGCCCTTCCAGGTCGATATGGGCGTAGGGGTCGTTGGCCTGTGGGCTGGTGACGCGGGCCGGGACGGTGCCGGCGATCTGCGGCTTGGGTGGCACCGTTGGACGGAAGCACACCGTTTCTGAATAGGGTATCGCCTGAAAGGTGGCCTCAAAGCTTTGGTCGCGGGCAGCCTTGGTGGCCAGGCCGGTGATCACTGCGCCCGGCGTATAGGCCTGGGGGGCACCGCCGGAGACCTTGAGCACCTGGCCCGGCGCCAGGGTGGCGCTGCTGCTGGTGCCGCTGAGCTGTGTCTGCCCGTTCAGGTAGCGTTCGTGGCGCAGGCGCGCATAGAAGTAGCCGCTTTCGCTTTGCAGATCCTCGTCTTGATCCAGCCGGTCGCCGAGAGCAGTGTAAGGTTCGGCGTAGTGATAGGCCTCGCCGTAGGTGGTAGCCGCGCCTCGGCTCTGGTCGACTTCACCGCTCAGGTGGGCGCCGGCATCGCGGTGGTGGTAAGCCCGGAAATGCACCTGCTGCTCGACCACGGCGTGGCTCGATTGCAGTTGCCACACCGCATCCTGACCGCTGCTGCCCAGCCCGGATTGCGGGCGAAGCGGCAGCTCGATGTCGAACTGGTAGAGGCGTTGATCATCGCAGAACTCGACCACATCGATGCCCAGGCGCTCGTCGCTGGTGAAGCGGTACCAGATGCCGACCTCGGCGAGCAGCCGGGCGATAAAGTCCAGGTCGCTCTCGCCGTATTGCATGACCTGTTCGCGTTTGGGGTAGTCGCGTTTGACGCTGAACAGAAAGTCCTGGCCTTCCAAACCGTGGCGGCCGCGCAGAATGCTTTCGACGATTTCCGGCACTGATTGGTGCTGGTAGATACGGAACTGCCGGCCACGACCGAGCAGGGCCAAGCGCGGCTGCAAGGTGATCTCATAAGTAGCCTGGTCGTTGGAGCCGGACTGGCGCTTGAAACCGGTGACCACGCCATGCAGGGTGCGCAACGGTTTGACCTCCGGTGCGCTGAGCCCGGCGACCGGAAGCTTTTGCGGCGCGGCGTGCAGGCTGAAACTGGCGTCCTGGCCGAGCAGCGCTTCCGCAGCCAGATCACGTTCGGTGCTGGTGAACTCCACGCGATAGGTGAAGGGTTGGCTCAGGTTTTCTTGGCCTTCAAAGGCCAGGACATCGAGCCGGGCCTCAACGTTGCGCACACTCAGGGTGTGCCGACTGTGGTCGAAGAAATTTTGCAATCCGCTGGACATGCTCACATCTCCAGGGCGACGGGCTGCGCCGTGTCTTGAACATCGGTGAAGTGCAGGCTGATGCCTTCATCGTCGCAGTAGCCGAGGCGCACGCCGTGGGTGCGTTGCTGCGCCGCGCGGCGCTCCAACAGTTGCTGACTGAGAACCGGCAGAATTTGCTCGTTGAGCAGGCTGTCGATATTGCGTGCACCGGAATCGGGCAGCAGGCAGGCGGCAACCAGCGCGCCAGTCAGGGCGTCTTCAATCTGGCACTCCAGGCCGTAATGGCGCTCCAGGCGCTTGGCGACCTGGGCCAGTTTGATCGCCACGATGCGCTTGAGTGCATCGGCTTGCAGCGGGCGATAGATCAGGGTTTGAAAGCGTGCCAGCAACGCAGGTTGGAAGTGTTCACGCAGGATGGGACGCAGCAATTCCTGCAGCACGCTGTCCGGTGCATCCGGTTGTTCCTGCACACAGGTTTGCAGCAGGTCGCTGCCGAGGTTGGAGGTCATGAGAATGACGGTGTTGCGAAAGTCGATCTCGCGCCCTTCACCATCGCGCATAAAGCCGCGATCGAAGACTTGGTAGAACAGATTCAGTACGTCGCGATGGGCCTTTTCCACCTCGTCGAGCAGCACGACGCTGTAAGGCCGTTGGCGCACGGCTTCAGTGAGCACACCGCCCTGGCCGTAACCGACGTAGCCGGGTGGCGAGCCTTTGAGTTGGCTGACGGTGTGGGCTTCCTGGTACTCGGAAAAGTTGAGGGTGATCAGCGATTTTTCGCCACCGAACAGGCTGTCGGCCAGGGCCAGGGCGGTTTCGGTCTTGCCCACGCCGCTGGTGCCGACCAACAGGAACACGCCCAGCGGCGCCTTGTCATCGGTGAGGCCTGTCTTGGCCGCCCGCAGGCGCTGGGCCATGGCGCTCAGGGCCGGCGCCTGCCCGATGACACGCTCGCCTAGCTGCTGCTCCAGCATCAGCAGATTGGCCTGTTCGTCCTTGAGCAAGCTGCCCAGTGGCACCCCGGTCCAATCGGCAATGACTTCAGCCACGCTACGCGCGTCGACATCCAGCGACAGCAGGGGTTGATTGCCCTGGACATCGCTCAACTGCCGTTGCAATTGCGCGCAGGTTTCCCGCTGCAGCGGCTGCGTTTGACGCGCATCAATCAGTTGCTGGGTCAGGTCGAGTTCTTGCCGATACTGCTGCTCCAGAGCGATGTATTGGCGTTGCAGCTCGGCGTGTTGTGCGGCGATCACCGCCAGGCGCTCATCGGCACCATACCCGCCAAGACGCTGATCCTGTTCCAGGGCTTGGCCCTCCAACTGCAGGGCCACTTGCTGGGCACTCAGGCGGATCAACGCCTGCGGTTCGCAGTCCAGGCTCATACGCACGCGGGCGCTGGCGGTGTCCAGCAGGTCGACGGCTTTGTCCGGCAGTTGGCGACCGGTCAGGTAGCGCCGCGACAGGCTGACCGCAGCCTGCACGGCCGCATCCTGAATGTGCACGCCATGGTGGGTGGCGTAGCGCCCTTTGAGGCCGCGCAACATCAGTCCGGCGCTGGCATCGTCCGGCTCATCGACCTTGACCATCTGGAAGCGCCTTTCCAAGGCCGCGTCGCGCTCGAAATACTGCTTGTACTCGCTCCAGGTGGTCGCAGCGATGGTGCGCAACTCACCTCGGGCCAAGGCGGGCTTGAGCAGGTTGGCTGCGTCGGCACCGCCAGCCTGGTTGCCGGCACCGATCAGGGTGTGGGCTTCGTCAATGAACAACAGCACCGGTTGCTCGGACTGTTGCACGGCGTCGATCACGTTTTTCAGACGTTGTTCAAACTCGCCTTTGACACCTGCGCCCGCTTGCAATAACCCCAGGTCAAGGGTGCGCACACTGACCGATTTGAGACTGTCCGGCACCGTGCCATGGGCGATGCTCAACGCCAGGCCTTCAACCAATGCCGTTTTGCCAACGCCCGGCTCGCCCACCAGGAGTGGATTATTCTTGCGGCGACGACTGAGAATATCAACGACCTGGCGAATTTCGTCGTCACGGCCGAACACCGGGTCGATCTGCCCTTGCGCTGCCTTGGCAGTGAGGTCATGGGTGAACCTGTCCAGCACCGCCTGCAACGCCTCAACTTTTTTCGTTGCGCTGGGTGAGAGTATGACGGGCTCACCTGAAGACGTTGCGGGGCTGTCCGACGCGGCTGAAGCCTGCACCTCGGGCCGTTCCTCGGACGATTGATCCAACAGCACCAAAAGGCGCTGCAACTGAGCCTCACTGAGGCTGAGCAAAGGCCAGGCGGCTTCACACACCAGCAAGCTGGGTGTCTCCATTAACGCGCTCAGCAGGTGGACAGAGCGCAGGCTGTCGTTGTTGTCGTCCAGCGAGGCCCGCAACCAGGCGTTCTTGATCAATTGCTGCAACGGCTCCGACAGCTGCGGCTTGCTCTGTACGCTTCGTGGCAGACGGTCGATATGCTCCAGCAACCCGTACCACAGCGTCTCCATATTCCACTCGTAACGACGCGCGATCACGGCCAGGTCACCGTCTCCCTGCCCCAGCAACTTGAGCAGCCAGTGTTCAATGGTGATCTGTGCATGCGCACGGTTTTGGCACAGCGAGGCCGCTGCACTCAATGCCTGGGCGCAGTAAGGGTTGAGGCGGCGAAGCAAGCGAGTGGAATTGGGTGCCATACGGTTACATCCTTGTTCGGTGATCTGGGTGTGTCGTCGATAAAACCAGCCAGGGTTCTGCAACTCGATGTGTTTGGCTGAACGCCCGCGAGCAGACGCTCAACCCAGCACACCGGCAGCCAGCAGGCGAAAGCACGCCTGCGGCTCCGTGCTTGTCACGCGCTTTGGCGTTCGTTCCACGAATCGGAGTGGATGATGTTGCCGTCCTTGTAGGTCCAGGTGACCTTCTCGTAACGCAACTCGACCTGCTCCAGGTGGTTGTGCTTCTCTTTGGCTGGGTCTTTGACGTCGTGCATTTTCGGCGCGACTTTCACCACCTTGACGTTTTCCAGTTTGGTGATGAAATACTCGACTTCTTCCCCGGCGTCGTCGATGCGATACCACTTGAACTCAGCACTCTTGAGGGTTTGCCCGGTGGTCACCGCCTTGTAAAGGTAAGGGCTGGACGAATCGATTTCCTTGGAAAACAGAAACGGGGTGTGTACGCGCGTCCCGGTCAACTTGCCGGTGTTGTTGTCGGTGGGGATGTACAGGCTGTGGTCCTGGGCAACCACTTCGATGCTGCCTTCGCGCTTTTGCACGTCCACCGAACCTTTGATGCTTGCGCCGCCGTCGTCTTGCAGCCAGAGGTAAACGGGAATTGCCATGTGAAGCTCCTTTTCTTGGAAATTTAACTGTCGCGGGAAGCGACAGGGGGTTGCCTGTCCGGCTCCGCGGTAGAGAGCACACACGCCCCTGCCTCCGGTACCAGACGGATATCTACGCGGCGATTGGCTGCACGCCCCGCTTCGGTGTCGTTACTGGCGATCGGCTGGCTGGCGCCGAAGCCCTGCACCGCAAAACAGCTGTCGGGCATGCCGCCCATCCGCTGCATCCAGGCATGCACGGCGGCGGCGCGGGCGTGAGATAGCCGAAGGTTGTTATGCGAGTCGCCGGTAGCGTCGGTATGCCCGGCGATCACGATCAGCCAGCCTGGCTGCGCCTTGATGCCGACCAGCGCATTGATCAGGACTTTGGTCGAATCCGGCTTGAGCTGGGCACTGCCGGTCGCGAATAGCGACAGGCTGTCCAGCCGTACGGGGTTGGCAATTTGCGTGGGCGGTGTGGCCGACGGCGGCTCAACATGCGCGGCCAGCACTGCCAGCAGCGGCGCGCGCAGGCGTTCGCCGCGGTACAGGCCCAGGCCGAATGCCAGGGGTACGCCGTGCCGGTAGTAGGCGTCCAGGCGCTGGGCGTCCTGACGAAGAACGGTCACGGCGTCGTCACGCCAAAGAAACTCGCGCTGGCTACGTTGAGTCGGCTGAGGGACGGCCGCGTAACGCCGCAGGTCGTCACTGACCTGGCGTACCAACAAGGTGTTCTGCCACGCTGAGCTTGCGAGTGCCACGGCACCGGCAAGGGCGAATAGCCACAGTGCCGCGACGCTTGCCCGCTGCACAGGAGCGCGCAGCGGGCCGAGCGGGAGCAGGTTGAGTAGAGGATCCGGGAAAGGCAAAACCGCATCCTTCGATGCCGATCGGCTGTCAGCCAGCGCTACTCTGCTGCGCAACCATTGCTGCCACAGATTGCCCTCCACGGCGCTGGGCAAAGCCGGTACCAGCCTGACCGCACAAACCGACGCCACCCCTGGAGCACGGCGAGTGGCAAGGTACGGCAGCACCGCGTCGTGCAACCAGGCCACGACATTGTTCAGTTGTACACCTGCGTGCATCCGCGCCGACTGTACGGACGAGTCTGCGGTGTGCTGCTGCCACTCATCCAAGCTGACACACGCACCCGCATCCCGCACAAGAACGTCAGACTGGCCATTGACCCAACTGAACCAAGGATCCTCGCCCTGCAAGGTTTGCACGTAGCTCACCAGCAATAACGGCAGGGCAATGCCGCGCTTACGTACCAGGGTCAATTGGTGGCTGAGGGCCCGCACCTGGCCGGCGAGTACAGCACCATCACTATGCGCACCGGGGTTAACGGTGAACATAACACTGAGTTGCGCGCGCCAGCTTGGACGTAGCGCCAAGAGTCCATCGGTGACGGCTACCAGTTGTTCCAGACTGGGAACACGGATATAGCAACCTTGTTCGGTTACGCGCAGGGCCATCTGTTCGGCGGGAGCCCCGCTGAACAGTCCATCCAGGCCATCACCGCAGACCAGCACGACAGGATGACGAAATGCTGCCGCAGGCAGGACCCTGTTATCGGCCAATGAAACCAATCCACGGTATTGAAGGGCACGACGCCCCAACAGCATCCAGGCCCACACAACGAAACCCACGGTAATCATCACACCCGACGCCCGCGCCCACATGCCGAGTGGAATAATGGCCAGCAACACGAAGGTCAGAGCGCCCGCCCACAGGCAAAGAACTCGATGCAGGTTCACGGTCATCTCGCCTTCACCCCTGATCCGGCAAGAGCGAGGCAACAGCGTCGCTCAACAGATGATCCAATCCCCACCAAATGGCCGTAAGTGTCATCCCCACGGCCACTACATGGACCAGAGGTGAGCGCAGCCAAGCCAGGCCTGCGATCAGCTCACTGCCGTTCGCCTGCGTCATCAGGCTTTGACTGACCCGAAGTGGCGTAATCCGTGCACTGAGGTCAACCAGTAACTGTTCCCGCTCTGGATCACTCAGATCACGGTAGCGCCCACGAAACCCCAACATGAGTACGCGTTGAAAGGCCGTCAGCACATGCCGATCGGGCGCAGGCTCGCGCAAGACGTCGCGCATGTTTTCGTACAGAAACTCGCCCGCCTGATGGCGATTGAAAAACTTGGTCTGCAACGGTTCGCTGGCCCAAAAGGCGTGCACGTCATCTTTGGCGCAAGTGAGTACGGTTTCATCGAGCAACGCGCACTGCGCATGGCTGATGTGATCGATGTTGCGCTGGCTCAGGCCCGCCACTTTCAACTGCTGCCGAACGTGTTCAACCTGCTTAACACACAGCTGAGACAGGTCCTGGCTGCGCGGCACGGAGGCGCCCTGGCGCAACTCAACCACCAGCAGGTAGGTGTCCTGCAACAGCGCATCAATATCCACGGCCATTGCGGTACGTTCCTTGGAGGCAGTCAGGTTCATGAGCGCAGCACCGCAAACAGTTCAAGCTTCACATCGGCCAAGGTGCTTGGCACATAGAACGCGCATACCCCTTCGTCCAGCACCGCCTGCCCTTTGGAATGATCGAGGTCCAGCGCGAAATACTGGTTTTCCAGACGCAACGGAATCGCAGCCGGCACATGGCTGAGGGATTGCAGTGGAACGCCGTCGAGTGCGGCGTTGACCAGGTAATTGACCTCGTCGGGCGTGCCGATCTTGCACAGGCGTGGAAACTGGTCCTGCAACTGCGCGGCGGGCAATCGGCAACGCACCGACAGATAGAAATCAGCACCCTCACGCTCGCGCAGGCGAGGGTCGTTCAATGTGACCTGCCAACGATTGGCACCCTGCTCTTCCAGCTCCAAGGCAAGCACCCGCGACGGCAGGCTGGCTTCCAGCAGCAGCGAAATGGTGTGCATCAGTGGTGGGAACACCGCCTCCAAAGACTCGTGCCGGTAGGCTGGAATCTTGTCGAGATCGTGCTCCAATGAGAACGTCAGCAGACTGCCGGCCAGCTTTATCAGCTGCTGATAGACCTGCTCGGGGGGTCGTGCGGGAAACGCCTGAAGGTCCGCCAAGACAGGCTGGTAGGTATTCAAGGCATTGAGCAACCAGAACAGCGACACATCGGCCACGGCAAAATCGGCCATACGTTGATTGCTTTCGCGGCGCATGCCCATCAGCCGTTGCCGCTTGGCCGACAGTTGCGTCAACAGGTTGTCCAACTGGTTCAACAACCCGGCATGGGCAGCGAAGCTCAGCAGCGGCGGCACATAGGCCGGGTCGAGGCTCCAGGCGCCCTGCCCGTCACGCACCAGTCGCGCGATCGGGCAGGTCATGTAATCAGCATTGTCATCGCGCTGCAGACGCAGGCTCAGTGCATGTTCCATCACACCGATTGTCTGAACTTCATCCGCATAGGTGTCTTGTACCTCGCGCCACGACTGGCGAAAGCGCAGCGGTCGATCAACTCTGCCGCCCTCAAACAGGCAGTTGTTGCCATTGGCCTGCTCCAGCGGCAAGGCCAAGTGCAACAACGCGTGCTGATCGTCGTCAGCCAGTAGCTGTGCCAGCTCCAAGGCCGGAGGCAGGTGGTCTGCCTGCTCAGTGTCGATCCAGGTGCCATCCGGCATTCGCGCACGCAGTTGGGTCGCCTTGAGCTTACCCAGCCGCAAAGCCTGCGGGTCAAACTCAACGACCTGGACCCCCCAAGGATGAACCAAGGTCAGACGGGAGAGCTGCTCGTTGGCCCAAGCCTCCCAGCGCGCCTGCTGCTGGAATTGCTGCGGGCACAGCAGCGCCCCGGCAGCCCATAGAGGGCGATCGATCTTCATGGCATCGTTTCCCTACGACTGAGTCAGGCTTTGGCCTTGGGCATCTGCGAAACCAACGACAGGTTCACGTCCATACCCTCGACCTGGAAGTGCGGCACGGCGTACAACTTGACTCGGAAGAATCCCGGGTTGTCCTCGATATCTTCCACTGTGACCTTCGCATCCCGTAGAGGGTGTGAGGCCTGCAAGTCATCGCCGGGGTCGGTCATCTCTGTTACCAGCCCACCGATCCATTTGTTCAGTTCAAGCTCCAGCAAACGACGGTCCTTGGTCGTGCCGATATTTTCGCGCTGGATCAATTTCAGATAATGGGCGATGCGTGAGAGCAGGAAAATGTAGGGCAGGCGGGCGTTGATTCGACTGTTGGCCGTGGCGTCGGCCGTATCGTACAGCGCAGGCTTTTGCGCAGAGTTGGCCGAGAAGAAGCACGCATAGTCACGATTCTTGTAGTACGAAAGCGGAATAAAACCGAGATTGGCAAATTCAAACTCACGCGTTTCCGGGATCATCACTTCAGAAGGGATCTTGACCTGGCTGCCGGTGCCCAAGTCGTACAAGTGGATTGGCAACTCAGTGACGGCACCGCCGGACTGTGGCCCACGAATCTGTACGCACCAGCCATTGCTGATGAAACTTTTGACCATGTTGGCGGCAAACGCAAACGACGCATTGGTCCACAGGTACTTGTCGTGATCCGGCCCCTTGACGCTTTCAATGTAATTGAAACTGCGCACGGGAGCGGTATCAGGCCCATAGGGCAGTCGCCCCAGAACGCGCGGCATGGTCAGCCCGATGTAACGTGCATCATCGCTGTCGCGGAAAGCCTTCCACTTGATGTATTCGGCACGGTCAAAGTAGTTGCCGATGTCCTTGATCGCGGCGACCTCTTCCATCGACGCCTTGCCAAAGAAGGCCGGGCCCACGGAACCCACGAACGGCATATGCGCGGCAGCGGCGACCTTTGAGATGTTACGCAGCAGGGAAATGTCCTGCGGGCTGCGGTCAAATTCGTAGCTGGAAATGGCCGCGGCAATCGGCTCGCCACCCGGAGTATCGTATTCCTGAGTATAGGTATGCAGATACAAGCCACTCTGGGCGACTTCCGGGGCATCCTCGAAATCCTGCACCAAGTGATCCTTGCTGACGTCCAACAGCTCTATACGAACATTTTGACGGAAATCCGTTTGATCAATCAGCGATTTAACGCCGCGCCAAGTTGACTCGACGCGCTGAAAGTCCGGGTGATGCATGACGGCATCAAGTTGCCGACTGATTTGCATGTCCAACGAAGCGATATGCACATCCAGTAGAACCTTATCCAAACGTTCGACTTTTTGTGAAGATTGCTTGAGCAACTGTAAGAATACACTGACGGCTGCCGTTACTCGCTCATCGACCGACACCTCAGACAGCGCCTCGGAGCGCTGAAAAACTTCAATACCCCCCAACGTGGTGACGGGGCTCAAGTTGATTTTGTTAAACAGATCACCATAAACGCCAGCAGACCCTTCAGACAATACTGTGGCGCCGCGCGATTGCACGCTAGAGTTCTCTACGGACATAATTTAACTTCCCTTTAAAACAACCGATATGAATTAACGTTCGTCTTTGGGTGCCAAAGCAGTCAACTCAACGCGCAGCTCCTCGCTGAGTGCGTCATCCTTGAGGATCCGCTCCAGCTCATGACGAAAAGTCACGTTGTCCAATAGGTTCGACTTAAGATCACGCAACAGGTTACGCATGGCCAGCAAGGCGCGCAGCTGTGGGATCTGACGGGCCACCTGCTCGGGTTCGAAGTCCTTTATGCTCTGAAACTTCAGCTCGACAGAGGTGTCGGATGCGTCATCAGCCAACGTATTATCAACGGCGAACTTGAGACTAGGTGAGAACTCGCCCAAGACGCTGTCAAAGTTATTTTTATTGATGTCTATCTTGCCTCGCTCAGAGAGCGGGCGCTGCTCCTTGCCATTGCTGTAGTCGCCCATCACCATCAGCTTGAGCGGTAATTCAACTTTCTTCTGAGCACCACCGGTATGCAGATCAAGTTTGATATTAACTCGTGCCTTGGGCACCTCATTCTGAAAACTGTTTGTAGCCATAACCCCTTCCTCCAGACACTTTTTCAACAGCTGATGCTGGTGCGAAAACTTAGACTGGAACCCATACCTTTAGCTGGCGAGCACGAGCGCCACCAACTGCAGCACATAATTCCCTTTCAAAGGTCATAAGCGCTTACAAGTGTTGCGCCTAGTTCCTTCATTTCAAGAATGAAGTATTTCAAGGATTTATTACTAGCCCCCACATAGCCGAAGAGAACTTTCGACAGAAAAACAAGGCAAATTCCTACATACCTTCTTGTCGCACCAAGCTTAAGCGATGTCAAAAACAGCACTGTCCTCCCCATTTGAAGGTAATGAGCACTAGCTGCGCACTCGGAAGGCACGGCCCCTAACGATCCGGAACGATTCCTCAATCTGCGCGCTGTAGCCGATTTCTGTCATCCCCACGAACACTCTGCCGTGGGTTCCATCTCGATTCTTTCCGAGTGATTGTGGGGCCAACCACAGGCTCCTAGACTCGGCCGCCGTAGGGCAAATCTCTGTTCCCTCATGATTCTTTATAGGCGGCACGTCGCACACCACCCTGTCGCCGCCACTCGCAAGGAGCCACACCCGTGACCAGAACCTCAACCGCCCTTTTACTGCTTGCAATGACCAGCCTGCTGGCAGGCTGCGCCACGAATCCCAACGTTCTGCAGATACACAAAGTCACCGCCGAAACGATCGGCCTGGCCTCCACGGATGAACTGACCATGGGTCCGGTAACCAAGGGCAAGGAAGACTTCCTGGGCGGCGCTGAACTGACATTCAAAGCCACGACGGCGAAGGGACGCGTATTCAACTGCTCGACATTCATGACGCCGGGCATCCTGCTTGAGCCACCAACGTATTCGCGACTGACGTGTACGAAGTAAGCCCGCCATCCGGTGCGGGCAATGCGCGCACCGGCTATCCGCACCGATACAGGCATGAAGGGTTTCAATCGCAATCCGCATCCGGCTGGTTGAGAAACACCAGCACGCCCAAAATGGCTGCATAGAATTTGAATGCTGCGTTCTGACCATTCCATTCCTGGGATTGCCACATCAAAAACCACTCGCCGCCAATCACCATAAAGCCGAAGAACCACACCAACAGGCCCGTGGTTAGGCCCGCAACGGCGAAGGCCTTGGCATGGTTGAATTGCTGAGCGCAGTTGCGCCGGGCGCACCACAACATCAGCCCGCCAACAGCCAGCAACAGGGCCGTCAGCGCCTCGCCTGCAATGATCGCCCAATAGGCACCGTGCCATAACCACGGGGCGTTGATCGCGCGCGACATGGCAGCGTTGCCAGGGAAGGTGGTGTCCATGCTCAGTACGTGCCGGACGAAGTTGAAATTTGAGGCGTAGTCCGTGAGGTTATTGAACGCTGCCAGCGCGGCGAAGACCGCCAACATCGCGACCAGGACCAACTTTGCATAACGCGTGACCATGCTGATTCCCTGAAAATGCCTGAGACGCTCAGCACGTTACACCTGCATCGGCCCGCAGCATCCGCCAGGTGTCTATTGATGATGTAGGAATCCGCTGAATCGACTGTGGACGAAATAGGTGGGGAGCGAGAGACAGCTCAAGGCAGGCGATGCCTTTGTCAGCGTGCTCGATGTTTTGACAAGCCCACTCCCTCCCACCGGCAACCTGATGATTGATGCCAGTTGGCAGATTCTTCACTCAATCGTGCCTCTATTCAGTCGCTCTTGAAGGATCGCTCCTACACCTTTGCCAAGCACTTCCGACGGCCCCTTCTGAAAAACCCAACAGTCACGAAAAATGACGAGCCCATTTCCCCGATAAACGTTATGTATTTAGCTGTTCTGGGCAAGCCGCCCATGCCTCCATTCACCTCATGAAGGGCTAGGATCATGCTAAATACTTCGTTTATTTCCTCACTGCGTAGCGCCGTCGGCACATCCCTGCGCGCCCGCCAACTCAACCGAGAGGAAGAGCGCTTGATCCGCTACTACCGTTTATTGTCGGAGCAGGATCGTGAAGCGGTGCGCTGTCTGATGTTTGCGGTCAAGGAAGCCAGCCGGTCCGAACACCCTAAGCAGTAGTAGGTGACCTATGTGACCGCGATCTCGTCGCCGAAACAGTTTGCCCTGCTAGAGCACGAAGCCCCATCGCCGTGGAGGATCCGCGTATCCCATGCCCACCTTCGTCCTCCTCAAGCCACGATTCCCTTCGGCGGCCTGACGTTCTCCCGCTGCACAGACGCGCTGATCCGACAGGATCTGCTCGACTCGCTGCCCTATGTGCGCCGGCACATCTGCGGCGATTGGGGCAATGTGCGCTCAGAGCATCGACGCAACAACGAAGCGGCTTTGGAACTCGGCGGCTACCTGCTGTCGAACTGCGCCTTCAGTGAGGACTTTGCCCTCTGTATCTCCACTGAAGCGGACCGGAACCTTACTGCGGTGTTCCTGCTGGATGAGTAACGACCACCGGCCATAAACCGGCGTGTGCCTGAAGCGGCTTGACGGACCTCCACTACCAAGCATTCGACCACACTGCCCGCATGTTCGCTGGCGTCGTCGGCAACGTCCCAGGCGGTCAAAGCCTTCAAGACCGCGGTGCGTCAACCGCGCATTGGCCGCGTCATACCTTCATCCCAGGGGCGCCTACCCTTGCGGTTGGGGAGCCCCGCTGTTGCAAGGAGACCACCCTGTCATTGTTCTTCAAAGGCAGCGATCTGAAGCCGGCGTTGGCAGAGACTATCGCCAATCAATGTCCCATCATTCTGGTCAAGGACCCAGGCGTCTACTGGCTCGCCGAGCGGGGCGATCTTGCACTCGGCCAATAATGCGCGCAGATGCACGCTGAAATATTCCGCGCTGACGGCCCGAAGCGTCATCGATCGCCGCCCTGTAGTCGCTTCATTTCCTTGCTGATTGGCCATCCCACATCTGGATGGCTTCAGGATGCGCATCGGGGCCGATTCATGTCTGGTGGCGTTGTGGTTCAACGACAACTTTTCCAGGCGCTGTGCTGGGGATATTACCGAGCGCACGATGCAAGAGCACTCCGCGGCTGCACGCCGTCACATGGTTGGATTGACGTGGGGTTCCTGGTGATGGGTACGGACTACTTTATTTGCGGTGTAATACCGACGTTATTTACCCGTAGGCCGGGCATGCCGAATGGTGAATTCGGAGATAGGCAGGGTGGGCTGCGCACCCGATGCTCGTCTGGCGACCCGAGAGGATCCAGCAACAATACGAATTTGAGTCTTTCCGGAAAAAGTACTCAAAAAGGTACTCAAACATAGCGGATCTCTTTGGAGTCCAGTGGTTATGCGCAGAAACGAAAAAAGACGCCTAAGCGTCTATTTCGTGGATCCCAGCGTCGAGTGGACATCTGTGGATCAAATTTTTGAGCGGGAAACGAGACTCGAACTCGCGACCCCGACCTTGGCAAGGTCGTGCTCTACCAACTGAGCTATTCCCGCTTGGTGATGCGCATTCTATAGAATCCTCGGCAGCCGTCAACCCCTTGATTCAAAAAAGTTTTATTTCTTTTCAACGGTGGTGCGCAGGTGAGGCCAGGCGGCGCGCAGGTATTGGAGCATGGACCAGAGTGTCAGGCCCGCAGCGATGAGCAGCAAGGCGTAGCCGGTCAGGACCCAGAACGAGAAATCCGACGGGTTGGCCAGCAGTATGACCAGCGCAAGCATTTGCGCAGCGGTTTTCCATTTGCCCATGTTGGAGACGGCGACATGGGCGCGGGCGCCGATTTCGGCCATCCATTCGCGCAGGGCCGAGACGACGATTTCGCGGCCGATGATGACGGCGGCCGGCAGGGTCAGCCACAGGTTGCCGTGCTCCTGCACCAACAACACCAGGGCCACGGCGACCATGAGTTTGTCGGCCACAGGGTCGAGGAACGCGCCGAAGGGCGTGCTCTGTTCCAGGCGGCGGGCCAGGTAGCCGTCGAGCCAGTCGGTGGCGGCTGCAAAGGCGAATACCGAACTGGACGCGACGTAGCTCCATTCATAGGGCAAATAGAACAACAAAATGAAGATCGGGATAAGCAGGACGCGTAGAACGGTGATCAGATTAGGGATATTCATCGGCACAACTGGCTACGAGGTGAGAAGGCATTCTATTCGCTGTGCAGATTGGCATAAATCAATTCAGCGAGCTTTTTACTGATACCGGGTGCTTTGGCTATTTCGTCAATGCTGGCACGGGAGAGCTCCTGCAAGCCACCAAAATGTTTAAGCAAGTCGCGACGGCGCGTCGGGCCGACCCCCGCAACGCCTTCCAGGGTTGAGGTTCGGCGGGTTTTGCCGCGACGCGCCCGGTGACCGGTAATCGCGAAGCGGTGGGCTTCATCGCGGATCTGTTGAATCAGGTGCAGTGCCGGGGAGTCGCCCTTCAAGGTGAACTCATGGGCGGCATCATTCAAGTACAACGTCTCGAAACCGGCCTTGCGCGTGGCGCCCTTGGCCACGCCAAGCAGGATCAGGTCGGGCACGGCCAGTTCGTTGAGGACGTCGCGGGCCATGGATAACTGGCCCTTGCCACCGTCCACCAAGAGGATATCGGGCAACTTGCCCTCCCCGTCCTTCAACTTGCTGAAGCGCCGCGTGAGCGCCTGATGCATGGCGGCATAGTCATCGCCGGCGGTGACGCCTTCGATGTTGTAGCGCCGGTAGTCAGCCTTGATCGGGCCTTCAGGGCCGAACACCACGCAAGAGGCCACGGTGGCCTCACCGCTGGAGTGGCTGATGTCGTAACACTCCAGGCGCTGCGGTGGCTCGTCCAGGTTGAGCACCTCGGCCAGGGATTCGAAGCGTGCGGCAACGTGCTGTCGATTGGCCAGGCGTGCGCCCAGGGCCTGTTCGGCGTTGGTCACGGCCAGTTGCTGCCAACGGGCCCGGGTACCGCGAACGCGGTGGCTGATGTCCAGCTCGCGACCGCGCAGTTCGTGGATCGCCTCGATCAGGGTGGGGAAATCTTCGTGGACCACGTTGACGATAAGCTCCGACGGCAGGTCGCGCTCGGGACTGCTCACATAGTATTGGCCGAGGAATGCCGCCATGACCTCGGAGACGTCTTCGTCGATCCCGGTCTGCGGGAAAAAATTCTTGCTGCCCAGCACTCGGCCGCCACGCACGCTGATCAGGTGCACACAGGCACCTCCCGGGTTCACGAACGCCGCGATCACGTCGACGTCGCCGGTGCCGCCTTCCATGCTTTGCTGGTCCTGGACGCGGCGCAGCAAGGAGATCTGGTCGCGCAGTTCGGCGGCCTTCTCGAAATCCAGGGTACTGGCGGCCAGCTCCATGGCCCCGGACAGCTCATCGGTGAGCGCGTTACTGCGCCCTTCGAGAAACATCACCGAGTGACGCACGTCCTCGGCGTACTCGGCAGGCTCAACCAGCCCCACGCAGGGCGCCTTGCAGCGCTTGATCTGGTACTGCAGGCATGGCCGTGTACGGTTTTTGTAAAAGCTGTCCTCGCATTGGCGCACAAAAAACGTCTTCTGCAGCAGGCTCAGGCTCTCACGAATGGCACCCGCGCTGGGGTAAGGCCCGAAATACTTGCCCTTCTGCTTCTTCGCGCCACGGTGAATGCTCAGCCGCGGGAAGTCGCCGTCCGATAAAAACACGTAGGGATAGGATTTATCGTCACGCAGCAGGATGTTATACGGAGGCCGCCATTCCTTGATCAACGTCTGTTCAAGCAGCAGCGCTTCGGTTTCATTGGCGGTGATGGTGGTTTCGACCTGGGCGATGCGCGCGACCAGGGCGGCGGTTTTCGGCGCGAGACCGGTCTTGCGAAAGTAACTCGCCAGACGGTTTTTCAGGTTCTTGGCCTTGCCCACGTACAGCAGGCGCGCCTCGCTGTCGAACATGCGGTACACGCCAGGGCGGCCACTGCAGGTCGAGAGGAAGGCACTTGGATCAAACGGTGTGGTCATGTCAGGCGCTGGCGTCCACCATGCCGTGACGCACCGCGAGCAGGGTCAATTCAACATCACTGCTGATGGCGAGTTTCTCGAAGATGCGATAGCGGTAGGTGTTAACGGTCTTGGGCGACAAGCACAGTTTGTCGGAAATCGACTGCACCTTCTGGCAACCGACGATCATCAAGGCAATCTGAATTTCCCGCTCCGATAGCGCGTCGAACGGCGAATCGCTGGTGGGCTGGAAGGACTTGATCGCCAACTGCTGGGCAATCTGCGGGCTGATGTAGCGCTGCCCGGCAAATACCAGGCGAATGGCTTGCACCATCTCTGCAAGGCCGGCGCCTTTGGTGAGGTAACCGGCCGCCCCCGCCTGCAAGAGGCGTGTAGGGAACGGGTCTTCCTCGCACACGGTCACCACCACAACCTTGATATCCGGATGGCTGCGCAATAATTTGGTCGTGGCGCCAAGACCGCCGATACCCGGCATCTTGACGTCCATCAGCACCACATCGGGTTTCAACTCCCGGGCCTTGATCAGAGACTCCTCGCCCGACTCGGCCTGGCCGACTACTTGCAGGCCATCGATGTCAGCCAGCATTCGTGTAATGCCTGTACGAACGAGATCATGGTCATCGACTACTAGCACCCTAATCAAGCAGACACCTCGCGATATGGTCTTTATAGGTTGCTGAACACCTTAGCAAAAAACCGGGTCGCAGACCTAGCCGCTGGCATCATATATATATGGAGCTTGACCGTTCGGCACGCGCCCACTGGCGGCTGGACGGCCGGATTTGCTGGTTGAAAGGTCAGGAATCCTGCGGATGCGGCTTGATTTTTCCATTCCGGGAAAGGGAATACTCGGCCAAGGTCGACGTCAGGCGGCGGATTGCATCCTGATCCTCCTTGAACATCGCCCGGTAATCAATCAGGACTTTTTCTTCAAGCTGGCTCAGGTTTTCCAGCTGAATCGGTGTGGCAGTCCCGGTCAACACGTACAGGATATCCACGCCTCTCTGTGCCACACGAGACAAGTAGTCAGCCTTGGGCGCACGCCCACCACTCTCGTATTTACCCTGTGCGTTGGCTTCAACCCCTCCGATTTCACCAAAAAATTTTTGCGACAGGTCCAGTCGCTCTCTCTTGCCTTAAACGCGAACCGATTCCACTCATTTGGACGTATGACCCTGTTTGGCACACCTCAAGAGGTGACACACTCATCTCTTCGCCAGGCAAACTTGAACGATTTGAACTATGCCCGGAATCCGTACTGCTGCACAAGCCAAGGCCTGACTGGAACATCCAGGAAAGTCAGTTGAGGGGCCGCCCGTGAACACGGCGTCGATCCGGCAACCACCGATCAAGTGCTCGCTGGGCGCAAAAAGGGATGGCGTGGGTAGACCCGCAAGGTAGCGATCCTTTTGGGCATGAAAGAGGCAATCATCCTTGCTGAGGCTGATGGCCAGCACACCGATCAGGAAGTCGGCTGCTGGACCAGTATGCGCTTATCAGGCTCCAGCGCAGGCTTTTAGCTTGAGCGACAGACGCGCTCCATTCGCCAGAAGCTGTCTTCTTCACCGACAACGCTGAATCCCATGCGCTCATAAAGCTTTTTGGCCGGATTGGTCTTGAATACGGTCAAACGCAACAGCCCCGGCGTGCGGGCCTTCAAAGCCATCTGTTGCAGCACCCAGCTACCGGCGCCGAGCCCACGGTGCTGCTCGAGCATATGCAATTCGCGGATATAGAGCGCGTTGCTGTCACAGCTCAGGCTGAGGAACCCCAGCACCCGGTCATCCTGGCAAATGATCCAGTTTTCCCGACCGGCCCAGGCCGTGTCGAAGCCATCGTTGGACCACAGCAACTGGTTTTGCTCGTAATAGCGGTTCATCGCCTGGTGAGTCAGGTTTCGTGCAAAGGGCAGGTCCCGGTCCGTAGCAGCGCGCAGGTGGAAGGTCATTTACAGCGCCACCTCAGCGCAGTCGAGGTCAAGGTAGTCATGGTCGGGTTCCGTCAATCAGTGTTGGATGTCGTCAGCATATCGACACTTGCCCCATAGCCGTAAGTCCCGCTGCGCGATAGAAATTACTGATTGAATCCGCCCGCCCAGCTCTAGTAAGCTGCCCGACATCATTTGGAGACCTACCATGTTGCCACTCACCCACACCCAGGTTTGCCCTGCCGCCAGCGCCTCGCGCTCGGTGTCGGCTACCCGTGTGAACGGTTCGAGTGCACTGGTCAGCTTTTATTTTGGGTATTGGTTTAGCCACTGGCGCGCCTGATACCTGAAATCGGCGCCCACTACTCAAGGGGTCGCCTGCCAGAGAAATCTAACCCCCGGTCGGCTCCCCGACCGGGGGTTTTGTTTTTCCAGGCCCTGATAATTTGCTCAACCAAACACACTTGAAGGAATCACGACATGAACTACGCCACCTATTACCGCTACGACACTTGCGCTGCATGGCGATTTAGCCAGCTCCGTTCGGGACAGCCTGCCGCCTCCGATCGGTCACCTCTTGGTGGCAAGCCAACACACGTAGCCGATACGGCCAATTGTCGAACACCCCAGTAGGCCAAGCGTGCGGGAATTGCCCGCCGCTTGCCCAGGAAACCTTGAATATGAACGCCTCTGTCGCAGCTTTACCCGCCTCTACGCTGAACAGCGCCAATGAAGCCCTGACCCAGCGCCTGCCCAGCGCCCATGAGCTCAAGCATCAACTGCCCCTCAGTCCGTTCCTCAATGAACAGGTGCATGCCCATCGTCAAGCCGTGCGCGCCATCCTCGATGGCCAGGACTCACGCTTGCTGGTGATTGTCGGCCCGTGCTCGATACACGACCCGCAGTCGGCCATGGAGTACGCGCGCAACCTGAAGAAGCTGGCGCTTGAAGTCAGCGACCAGATGCTGCTGGTTATCCGCGCCTACGTCGAAAAACCCCGCACCACCATTGGCTGGAAGGGCCTGGCTTACGACCCGCACCTCGACGGCAGCGACGACATGGCCGCAGGCCTGGCCCTGTCCCGGGAACTGATGCGCGAAATGCTGCGCCTGGGCCTGCCGGTCGCCACCGAGCTGTTGCAACCCATGGCCGCCGGCTACTTCGACGACCTGCTCAGCTGGGTCGCGATTGGCGCGCGCACCACCGAATCGCAGATCCACCGCGAAATGGCCAGCGGCCTGGGCATGCCCGTGGGTTTCAAAAACGGGACTGACGGCGGCGTCGCGATTGCCTGTGACGCGATGCGCTCGGCCTCGCACCCGCACCGCCACTTCGGCGTCGACAGCCAGGGGCACCCGGCGATCATCCAGACGCCGGGCAACCCGGACACCCACCTGGTGCTGCGCGGCGGTCACCGTGGGCCGAACTACGATGCGCAGAGTGTGTCCCAGGTGAAACACGACCTGGCCAAGTCCAGGGTCGCTGCGCGCATCATGGTCGATTGCAGCCATGCCAACAGCGGCAAGGACCCGCTGCGCCAGCCAGCGGTGTTCAACGAGGTGCTGGAGCAGCGCTTGCAGGGCGACACGTCGTTGATCGGCATGATGCTCGAAAGCCACCTCTTCGAAGGATGCCAGCCTCTGGGGCCGTCAATGAAATACGGCGTGTCGGTGACGGATGGTTGCCTGGGCTGGGCGGGCACCGAACAGTTGCTACGCAATGCCGCGGTACGCCTTCGTGAACATGGCGACGGTTGACTGGCAACCTTCAAACTGTGGGAGGAGGCTCGGCACACCGGTATCGTGTGCGACGCCCCCACAGTTTTATTGACCGGCCCTGATAACGCTGCACAAGCGCCGGATCAGACCCCGACCACCGATTGGCGCGACAGCGCCCTTAACCAGGGCAAAACCCGCAAGCCGGTCATGGCGTGGGGCGGGTCGATGATTTCCATGAAATGTTCGAGATCGACGTTGTCCGGCACGCCCGGCAGGCGTACCGATACGGTCGGCATGGCGTCGGCGGGTACGCTCAGGTCCAGGTTGTCATATACCAGCACATGGCGTGCCTGAGGGTTGGGCCCGCTTGCATGGGCCGCCAGTACCGCATTGATGATCAGCACATCGAAGGGTTCGGCCGGAATGGCGGTAAGGATCTGGACTTCTTCAAAGGTCTGCACCGGCACAATTCGGTGATACCCCAACTGGTTGAGCATTTTTTCGATGTACAACCGTTGCAAGTGCAAGTCATCGGCGATGAGGATAGTCAGTGCTTTGTTTGGCATGGCAAACCCCTGGGCAGGCAGCGCTCGTCATTGAGCGTCGCCCATTTTCCAGACAAATGCCGAACACAAAATCAGGCATATTCCCCCTTCATGTAGGACTTCTCCCAAAAGCTCCCAATGGCCATTATTCGGCATCACGGCTGATTGCAATAAAGGCTCAGCCCTCCATGCAAAGCGCCGATCGCTTCCTCTACCGCATCGGTCGTCGCCGCCAGCGCGTTGCGGTCTTGCCTTTCACAAACGGCCTCCAGCGCTTCACAGCGAGCGATCAGAACCTGTGCCTTGACCATTCGTGCACCACCCTTGGCGCGATGTGCGAGGTCGTGCAACTTGGCGAAGTCAGCCTTGCGCTGCATCGCCGGCAATAGCGCCCGGTCCGCCTCCAGGCTGTCGAGCAAGGGCATCAGCAGCTCTGCGAGCGCGTGGTGGTCCTCCCCTGTCAACGCGATCAGGGTACTCAAATCAAACGTCGCTGCCTCAGGGCTGGGGGCGTAAGTGGAGCGTGACGCCAACGCCACGCGCAAATCGTCAATCCCGGTGGGTTTGAACAGGCAACCATCCATACCGGCTTGCCGGCAGCGCTCGGCCTCCTCGGGCTGGGCATTGGCGGTGAACCCCAGGAGCAGGCACGGCGCCAGACCTGATTCACGCTCCAGTACGCGGATGTCCCGCGCCAACTGGTAGCCGTTCTTGAACGGCATATTGCAATCGGTAATGACGCCATCGAACTGCCCCGCGCGCCAGTACTCAAGCCCTTGAATGCCGTCTTCGGCCGTGGTGATGCGGTGGCCCAGGAAACTCAACTGCCGAGCCAGCAGCAAACGGTTGGCCGGGTAGTCGTCCACCACCAGAATATTCAAGGCATGAGGCGGCGTGACTGGAGCGCTCGTCGCCGTCCCTTCCTGCGGCACTACAGCGGTCATGACCAGGGCCAGTGTCACATCCAGCCGGGTGCCCTGCCCCAGTACACTGCTCAAGTGCAACCGCCCGCCCATCATTTCGCACAGGTTACGGCTGATCACCAGCCCCAGGCCGGAGCCGCTACGCGCCGATTGCTCACCATTGCTGCCCTGGATAAAGGGGCTGAACAGACGCAACTGGTCCTGTGCACTGATGCCAATGCCGGTGTCCTGCACCCACAATTGCAGTTTCAGGTGCTCCCCTTCGAACGCCCCATGAGCACCGAGCGTGACCTGGCCGTCGTGGGTAAACTTGATGGCATTGCTCAGCAGATTCGATACCACTTGCTTGAAACGCAGTGGGTCAACCAGAACCACGTGATCGATCGATGGATCAAGTTCAACTTGCAGCGCCAACCCCTTGGCCCGCGCCAACCCTTCGAACACGCGTGCCACCGACGTCAGTAATTCGTGCAGATTGGCCGATTCCAGGACCAACGACAGATGACCGGATTCGATCCGTGCGATATCCAGAATATCGCCGATCAACTCCAGCATGCCGCGCGAAGCTTCAGAAGCCACCTCCAGGGCATCCCGGTCCGCCAAGCCCTGTTCGGCGTTCTTCAGGGCCAGCTCGATCATGCCGATCACGGCATTCATTGGCGTGCGGATCTCGTGGCTCATGGTCGCCAGAAAGGTAGTCTTCGCCCGGTTGGCGGCGTCGGCATCGTCCTTGGCTTCCTGCAACTGACCCAACAACTGTTGGCGCTCGCTGACATCTACCCACCCGGCAATCATGCCCACCACTTTCTCGTCACCGTCGCGGTACGGCAACATTCATTGGTAGATGGTCAAGGCCTCGCCACTGGGCAACTTGAGTATACGGTCATGAATCTGTGGCTCACCTTCGGCCATCAAGCGCAGGTAATCCTGATGGAACGACTGGGCCTGTGGCAGGTTGCCGGCGTCGGTTTCAACCACGGTTTTACCAATCACGTCTTCAAGCTTGTAGCCAAATACGTCCAGATAAGCGTTATTGCATGCCATCAAGCGCCCTTGGCGGTCACGCACATAAATCGGGTGGGGGGTGCCGTCGATCAATACGCTCATAAAGCGCATCTGGTCGCTCAAGGCGCGTTCGGCCTGGACGCGCTTGCGAATCAGACTGCGCAGATAGATGGCCCAGCTCAGCGTGACGATCAATAACAGCGCGGCCAGCCCGAACCCCTGAATGATCACGTTGCGGTGACGCAGCCAATAACTGTCTTCGATAATCACCTCGCTGCGCCACTGGGCGATCATCTCGTCCATTTCCTGCGGGGTGATGCTCAGCAGCGCCTTGTCGAGGATCGAATAAAGCTCCAGTTGACTGCGGTTGACCCCGAACGTTATACGCGCCGGTTCCGAGCCGACCGTGCTGGTGATGCGTAACCGATCGCGGTAATACCGGGCGATCATATAGCGCGCGCTGATCAGTGAATTGACTGCCGCCTCCGCTTCGCCTCTGGCCACCATCGCCATCGCTTGCTCCGCGCTGTCGACATCGATGAACACGACGCCGGGGAAGTCCCGCGAGATGGTATCGCGCAATCCGTTGCCGCTGATCATCGCCAGGCGCTTACCCACCATATCTTCCAATGCGACAGGACTGTGTTCATCCCCCCGGGTTACCAGCACCAGGGCATTGGTCAGGTAGGGCCGGGTAAACCGCACTTTTTCGGCGCGTTCGACGCTGGGGGTCACGACTGCCAGCATATCCACCGCGCCCGTGCTGACCTGATCGATCTGACCCGGTATCGAGTTGCCGGGCACCGCATCGAATTTCAAGCCGGTGCGCAGGCTGATACGTGACAGCACCTCGGCGCTCAGCCCCTCGAACTGCCCCTGATCATCGAAGACTGACAGCGGCAGCAGTTTGTCGAGCACCGCTACCTTGACCCGAGGATGCTTGAGGACCCAGCGTTGTTCACTGGCGCTCAGGTGCAACCGGCCAGCGCCGACAATACCGAGGTTGCCGCCACTCCAACGGCGTAATATTTCCATCTGCTCACCGGCGGGAATCGCCTCCAGCGCCGCATTGATGATCGGCTGCAGCCGCGTATTCTGCCGGGTGAACGCAAAAGCGAACGGGTTGACTTCGAGGGTGGAGAAATCCGCCATGCGCACGATATTGAGTTGGTTTCGGTTGATCAGGTAATTGGTACTGATGGCATCGCCCAGATACACATCGGCGCGACCAAAAGCCACTGCGCCGATCGCCTCGAAGGCCGAAGAAAACAATTCCACTCGGGCATGGGGGTAGAAAGCCCGTACCACCTCGGGCTGCAGATAGTGATAAAGCATCGCCACGCGCTTGCCCGCCAAATCATCGTTCAGCGCCTGGCTATCATTGGAACGGGTCACCAGAGTGGGTTGGTCATTGGCGTAGGAGCGAGACAAGATCAGTTGCGGGTCGGCCGCCTCGTAACCATTGGCCGAACCGAGGAAGTCCACGTCGCCTCGCTTGAGGGCTTCGATCACTTCATCGCGAGTTTCGTAGCACCGAACCTCAATGGGGATATTCAGGGCCTGGCTGATCAGCGCAGCAAAATCGGCGGTAATCCCTTCGAGCTCTTCACGGTTATTGGTCAGGTCGAAGGGTGCGTAATCGGGAGCGGACACCCCCATCAGCAATCTGCGCCGTTCGCGCAACCAGCGCCAGTCGGTCTCTGGCAGCGTGACGACGGGAGGGTCAATACGAGAATGACCCAACAGTCGTAACACGTTTGGCTCATCAAGGGCCATCGCGACCATGGGCAACAAGCCCACCCAGAGGATCATAGCGAACCGCTTGAGCGCGATGGCAGTCATTTCAATCAGATCAGATGATTGCGCTGGGCAAATTTGGACAGGTGCACCACTGAGGACATCCGTAACTTCTCCTTGAGACGTGTTTTGTAAGTGCTGATTGTCTTGTGGCTCAACAGCATGTCTTCAGCAATTTCCTTATTGCCCAGCCCCAGGGCCAGCTTCTGCAAGACGGTCAATTCACGGTCCGACAGGCACTCGATCATCTGGCGCTCGGTTTCCTGCAGGTCGTCACGGCGTACCGAGCTGGTGGGCAGGCTCGGGAAACAGCTGTAGCCCGACTGGATAGCTCGGATGGCCTTTTGCAGTTCATCCAGCTCGCCGGTCTTTGCCACGAACCCCATGGCCCCGGCGCGCATGCAACGGGTAGAAAAAAACACCGCCAGGTAGGAGGTCAGCACCAGGACCCGGCACGGCAGGCCCAGGGCCTTGACCCGGCTGATAACCTCCAGCCCGCCCAGCTTGGGCATCGCCAGGTCAAGGATGATCAGCTCGGGACGTTGCTCCCGCGCCAATTGCATTGCATCTGCACCGTCACCCGCCTGATAAATCTCATCGAATCCTTCCTCTTTCAGCAGATATTTGACCGTCGCACGTATAAAAGGATGGTCATCCACGATTAATGCTTTGCTCATACTCACCCCTAGGCGGTCACAGTACCCTTACATATCAAATGGGACCGAGGTACCTGTGAGAAATGACAGTTCCGACAAACGGTACTGCACCCTCCTCAGGACGATAACCACTCGTAGCCTGGTCCCTTCCATTGAAACATCACGAGCAATCACGGCTGGACCCCAACGAGCGACCAGCTGTAAGCGCCCAACCTTAACAATGCAATGACGTTTTGATTGAAGGGATAGTCCTGACTACTTGTAGGATTTTTCCTCACGAAAAGCCTAGTCGATGCTGGCTCGCAGGGCCGTTCATGCACACGGATCAGTCGGTGGTACTGGGGCTCCAGAACGCCTGCACCACCAGGCTGGAGGTGGAAATACGCGCCACCAACGCGTCCAACTCGTCACCGTCGACCGACGTCGCGGCGAGGGTGGCCTCGATTTCGACTTCTTCGCTGCCGAAGGGTCGTACATCCACATCGCTGGCCGGGTAGTTGCATCGCGCCAACTCAGCCTCCAGTAACACCATGACCGCCTGTTGCTGGCTACGCCGCGCGATGACATACAGAATGTTGGTCACCTCGGCCGAGACTACGTCCAACGGCTGACGGTTGATGTTATTGACGATCGGGCGCAGCAACGTATTGGCCGCCAGTACGAACAGCGTTCCCAGCAATGCCTCCAGGATCAGGTCGGCCCCCGCACAGGCGCCGACTGCAGCCGATGCCCACAGGGTCGCGGCCGTGTTGAGCCCGCGCACATTGCCCTCCTCGCGCATGATCACACCGGCCCCCAGAAAACCGATACCCGACACCACGTACGCGACCACGCGCACCGCGCCTTCGGCACCGCCCAGCCGATTGGCCATGTCGACAAAAATCGCCGCGCCGACCGCCACCAGCACGTTAGTGCGCAAACCGGCGGTGCGTTGGCGATATTGGCGTTCGAAGCCGATCAGACCGCCGAGAATAAACGCGGCGGTGAGGCTGACAACGGTGTCGACCAGGGAGTCGAGGTTGATGTTGTTGATGGCCTGCATAAAAAAATCTCCATGACTGCTGCGGCAACTGAAACCCTGTTACTGCCAGCCAAATTTGCGGATGTAGTAGCCCTTCACCGCCTGGGTCAGCGCCATGTACGCCAGCAGAATCACGGGCAGGAACACAAAGTACAGCGACGGCAGCGCCTGCAGTTTGAAGTAATGCGCCAGTGGCCCCATCGGCAGAAAGATCCCGACGGCCATGATCACGCCCGTCATCACCATCAGTGGCATCGCCGCACGGCTTTGCAGGAACGGGATTTTCGGGGTGCGGATCATGTGCACGATCAACGTCTGGGTGAGCAACCCCACCACGAACCAGCCCGACTGGAACAGGGTCTGGTGGTCCGGGGTGTTGGCATCGAACACATACCACATGAGTGCGAACGTGGTGATGTCAAAGATCGAGCTGATCGGCCCGAAGAACAGCATGAAGCGGCCCACATCCGCCGGCTGCCAGCGTTGTGGCTTGGCGAGCATGTCTTCGTCGACATTGTCGAATGGAATCGCGATCTGCGAGATGTCATACAGCAGGTTCTGCACCAGCAGGTGCATCGGCAGCATCGGCAGGAACGGAATAAACGCACTGGCCACCAGCACCGAGAACACATTGCCGAAGTTGGAACTGGCGGTCATCTTGATGTACTTGAGCATGTTGGCGAAGGTGCGGCGACCTTCCAGCACGCCCTCTTCCAGGACCATCAGGCTCTTTTCCAGCAGGATGATGTCGGCGGCCTCCTTGGCGATGTCCACCGCGCTGTCCACCGAAATGCCGATATCCGCGGTACGCAGCGCCGGCGCGTCGTTGATGCCGTCACCCATGAACCCCACCACATGCCCGTTGGCCTTGAGCAGACGCACGATGCGTTCCTTGTGGCTGGGCGTGAGCCTGGCGAATACGTTGGTGGTTTCCACCGCCTGCGCCAGCTCGGCATCGGTCATGTCTTCGATATCGTTGCCCATCAGCAGCCCTTGTTGCTCCAGGCCCACTTCACGGCAGATCTTCGCTGTGACCAGTTCGTTGTCGCCGGTCAGCACTTTCACCGCCACGCCATGCGCCTTCAAAGCCTTGAGGGCGGGCGCGGTGCTTTCCTTGGGCGGGTCGAGAAACGCCACATAGCCGATCAGCGTCAGGTTGTTTTCATCCGCCAGAGTGTAGGTGTCACGCCCGGCCGGCATCGGCTGCGCCGCGACGGCCACCACGCGCAGGCCTTCTTCGTTGAAGGCCGCGGTGACCTGGCGAATGCGCGCCAGCAGCTCTGGCGTCAGTGCTTCATTGACGTCGCCATGGCGCACGCTGGTGCACACCGACAAAATCTCTTCCACCGCGCCCTTGCAGATCAACAGGTGCGGCTGGCCCTGCTCAGCCACCACCACCGACATGCGACGACGGTTGAAATCGAATGGAATCTCGTCAACCTTCTCAAACGCGGTACCGACTTTCAATTCACGATGGATCTCGACATGCTCGAGCACGGCCACATCCAGCAGGTTTTTCAATCCGGTCTGGTAATAGCTGTTGAGGTAGGCCATTTCCAGCACGTCGTCAGACTCCCGGCCCCACACATCCACGTGGCGCGCCAGGAAAATCCTGTCCTGGGTGAGCGTGCCGGTCTTGTCGGTGCACAACACATTCATGGCGCCGAAGTTCTGGATCGCGTCCAGGCGCTTGACGATGACCTTCTTGCGCGACAGGAACACCGCGCCCTTGGCCAACGTCGAGGTGACGATCATCGGCAGCATTTCGGGGGTAAGGCCCACGGCAATCGACAGCGCGAACAGTAACGCTTCGGTCCAGTCACCCTTGGTGAATCCATTGATAAACAACACCAGCGGTGCCATCACGAACATGAAGCGGATCAGCAGCCAGCTGACCTTGTTGACCCCGTGCTGGAACGAGGTGGTGGCGCGGTCGGTTGCCGTGACGCGTTGCGCCAACGCACCGAAGTAGGTGGCGTTGCCCGTGGCAAGAATCACCGCTGTGGCGGCGCCGGACACCACGTTGGTGCCCATGAACAGGATGTTTTCCAGGTCGAGCGGGTTGCGGGTATGGGCATCCTGCTGCTGGGCGAACTTCTCCACCGGCATGGATTCACCGGTCATCGCCGCCTGGCTGACGAAGAGGTCCTTGGCACTGAGTACGCGGCAATCGGCGGGAATCATGTCGCCGGCCGACAACACGATCAGATCGCCCGGCACCAATTGCCTGATCGGCAGTTCAAGGCGCTTGGCCGCGTCCCGGCGCAGCACCGTGGCCGTATTGCTGACCATCGCCTTCAACGCATCGGCGGCCTTGTTCGACTTGGCCTCCTGCCAGAAGCGCAACAGAGTCGACAGCACCACCATGGAGAAAATCACCGTGGCCGCCTTCATGTCCTCGGTCAGCCAGGAGATCACCGCCAGCAAGGTGAGCAGCAGATTGAACGGGTTTTTATAGCAGTGCCACAGGTGCACCCACCAAGGCAGCGGCTGCTCGTGCTCGACCTCATTGAGCCCGTATTGCCCGCGCAGCGCGTCGGCCTCCTGGGTGTTCAGACCCTCGGCGTGGCTGCCCAGCCTGCCCAGCAGTTGCACGGCACTGGCGTTGGCCGCAGCCACCAGGGTGTGCGCCAGGCTGGGCGGCACTTCGCGGCTGACACTGGCGTCGGTCACGGTGTCCAGCATCGCCAGGCGGCGGAAATGCCGGGCGATATGCCGGGTCCGCAGGAAGCCGGCGAAGAACTCTTTAAGCAGCGTGAGGTTCATGGTGTAACTCCTGCGCGAGGAAACCCCGTCGTGCAGGCACTGCCCATCCGCGCTGCACCCATCAAACAGGCACAGCCGAACCTGGCCCGCCCGCCGTAAAAGACAGGCGCGTCCGTAGCCTCCCGAGTCAACTCAGGTGCTGGTCAGCGTCGATGAGAGAGGATCAGGCAGACGCCAGGACTGGCCACTGCCGGGATGCCGCTTCTCGCTTTTGTGGCGAGATAACGGCATCTGAAACATGCGCGTTACCTTGCCAAGTATGTGCCGGTTACCGAAACCGGCCGACGACTGTCACTCGAACAAGTACCCACTGAGGGTCTCCGCTATTGATGAAAACGCGCGAAGCTTACGCCGCGATGTTGGCAGAGTAAACCGTAGGAAAGTGCCTGAATGGGGAATAAGAAATTTCTTCAGGATGGGTTCAGGAACGCCCTCCTCAACCACACCGGCGAACACATGTGGGAGGGGGCTTGCTCCCGAAGACGGTGCGTCAGCTGCGAACTCATTGCCTGATACACCGCATTCGCAATGCAGGCCGCGTACACGGACCGATTGTAAATCCACGGTGATGGAGCCCCTCAATCAACCACCCTGAGCCGTACTGTGGCGCCGTCTGGCAAATCCCTGATCTGCAGTGCCAGATCACCGCAAAACCGAATTTGCTCGACATGATTGATACAACGCACATTGCTCATGTCGTATTCCCCCCCCAATACCGGTGAAATCACGAAATGATAAACTTCGCCCGGCGCCAACGGGCCCAGCATCTTCTCGGCCTGTTCTGCCATCGGTTGCAAATACCAGCCGCGCAGAAACGCCTGGTCCTTGGAAATTTCATCGAGTGCTTCACGTGTCTGCGCAATCATTTCGCAAGAGAGCGTCTCCGGACATAGCCGCCAATAACGCGCCTGCCCGTCCTTGATCATCAAATTGCCAAAGCCGGTAAAGCCCACAACTTCAATGGGGTCGATGCCAACCCACCCCCAGCTTTCGCGTATTGCTTGAATCACGTCCATGCCGCTTCCTCGCAAATCAGCATTTCAATCATCGCGCGTCAGCACTTCCAGCAATTCAATTTCGAAACACAGACTGCTGTTGGGCTTGATATGCGCGCCCATCGAGCGCTCGCCATAGGCCAGGTGCGCCGGTACATACAACGTGCGCACACCGCCAACCTGCATGCCCATCAATCCCTGGTCCCAGCCCTTGATCACGCGGCCGGTGCCGATCACACACTGGAATGGCTTGCCGCGCTGCCATGACGAATCGAACACCGTGCCATCTTCCAGGGTGCCGGTGTATTGAGTGGTGATCAGTGCGCCCTTGACCACGGTTTTGCCGGCGCCCAGGCGGATGTCGGTGACCTGCAGTTCGTCGTTGCTCATGGGAGTCTCATTGAAAGCGTGAAAGGCTGGGGTTTTCCCAGAATCGGCGGGGTTTGGCAAGCGTAGGAACAGTCATCTGGTGGAAATGACCAGCGTGATGGTGGTTCGCTGGAATACATGCTGCCGCGCTGATGCAAAACCAAATGTGGGAGGGGGCTTGCCTCTGAAGGCGGTGCATCAGTCAAGATATCAGTGGCTGACACTCCGCTATCGGGGGCAAGCCCCCTCCCACATTTGGGTCGTCAGCGGCATCGCCACGGGTCCGGCGCCGTACCGCCATTTACTGTGGGAGGGGGCAAGCCCTACCTATAAGCCAGATGTCGTGCTTTCACTCATGAGCCTGCCTGCTATCTTGAATCTCCCCATCGCGGCAGAACTGCGGGATACGGCCATTAAGGGAAGGCAAATAACTCCACCGATAAGCACCAGCAGATGAGGCTGGCTGTCGCTGCAAAAACGCGAAAACCACCTCTGAAGCAATAGCCAATGCTAATTGCTGGCCTGGACATTGATGTCTTCCCGAGCCGAAGCTGAAGGTTCGTCGTTGCATTCGCTTGAGCAAGAAGCTGTCGGGGTCCGGGTTGGCGCAGGGGTCTCGGTTGGCAGCGGCGAGCAATAATAAAATGGCATCGCCCGCCTCTAAAACGCTGCCATCAATCGTGCATCGCCTGGCAACAAACCGCCGAGTATTTTGTACCGGTGAATCGTAGCGGGCTACCTCGGCCACCCACTCAGCGACGAGCGTCGGTGTGGCCTGCATGTCTTCGAACAGGTCAGGATTACGCTGGAGCGCTATGAGGGTGTTGCCGATCAGCCCAGCGGTGGCTTCGCAGGTCTGTGAAAACAGTCCGATCATATTCGCTACCAACGCGTCATCGTCTTTCCAGGCTGAGGCTTCGTAATCGCGATAAAGACGGCCCAATACGCCGCTACCCTTATCGTCGTGACTCAATAGCTCCCCGAACATCTGGCTCAGCCGAGCCGCCCCGCAATGGGCTCTACTGAGTTGAGCCTCGTCACTTAACGGCGAAAGACAGGCGACAAAATCCCGTGTCAGTTGCGCGACTTCTT
Source organism: Pseudomonas sp. 37 R 15 (assembly GCF_900004865.1). NCBI lineage: Bacteria > Pseudomonadati > Pseudomonadota > Gammaproteobacteria > Pseudomonadales > Pseudomonadaceae > Pseudomonas > Pseudomonas sp. 37 R 15. Next base: position 42,909 of record NZ_CVTV01000054.1, read on the forward strand.
GTAGCTGGGTGGATGTGAAGCCTATCAAGGTCGCCATGACCGACACCGGTAACCTGAACATCCACTCATTCGGGTTATCGCCAGAGACATCAAGTGTCTCAACACCCTGCGCCACAATGTCTGCGATGTTTTCCGTGCCCATCCAGGCCAGGGTGGGTTCGATGACCCTCCGGGGGCACTGGTGTTGCGTGCCCTCGTTCATGCGCATCAAACGACCGAAAATATCGCCTGCGGCGCCTTGTGCAATGGCCGCTGGAATCGGCTCGTGCAATGGACGTACAAGGCAGTCGGGATGTTCCAGAATGGCCTCGATAACGCAGGCGCCACTGGCAACCCATAACCCAAGATTGGCATCAAATGACAGGCCCCTTTGATGCCTGATGCGTGCGTAATAACCGTAGGGGTCGATATGGGTAGCGGCTTCAAACGGCGTCATTTGGCGGTCCTTTTCACAAAGAACGGCTACTATCGAACAATCGTCACACCGACAATTCGCTCAGGAACGAAATATGGATTCCCAAAGCAATGACACCGCCATTTCTCGTGTCGCAGGCGCCATTGCGGAACCCGCAAGGACAAAAATGCTTTGCTCGCTGATGGACGGTCACGCCCGTACCAGTACCGAAATGGCCGTCATCGCCGACATCAGTGCATCCACGGCAAGCGCACACTTGGCAAGGCTTAAAGAGGACGGTTTGGTCAAGCTGCACACGCAGGGCAGGCACCGCTACTTCAGCCTGGCAGACGCGCACGTGGCCCGAGCTATTGAAGCCCTCATGGTGATCAGCCGAAACGCGCAGACCCGGTTTGTTTCGACGACCCCCCATCGATTGCAGTTGGCGCGGACCTGCTATGACCACATGGCAGGATCCCTGGCGGTACAACTGCACGACTATTTCATCGACTCAGGCTGGTTGAGCCTGCCGGATGCTGGCGACGGTACGTATCAGCTCACCGTGGAGGGCGAAAAAGGGATGACAGGGCTCGGTATCGAGATAGAAACCGTAAGGGCACAGCGACGTCGTTTCGCTTGCTCATGCCTGGATTGGAGCATGCGCCGCCCTCACCTCGCCGGCGCCTTGGGGGCCGCTGTTCTGCAGGCCGTTACCAGCCGCAAATGGGTTATCCAGGACCTCGATAGTCGGGCGTTGGCATTGACGCCCAAGGGGCGAAAGGAGCTGTACGGCAGATTTGGAATCAAGGTTGAGGAGAAATCAGGCGCCACGCCCTCATGAGACCGGTACAGGCTACGGAGCGCTGGGTCGGTCCCGCTCAACCTGCGCCAGGTAGCCGTCAATGGTCCCATTGCCGAGTGGCTTGATCTGGATAGAGACCCTGCTCACCTGACGCCCCATCGCGATGCCCTCTCGGGTTCGCACCTGTACATACCCAAGCCTGGGCCAAAAGCGCTCGGCCCTGGTATTGCCCACCACCACCGTCAACCGCAGCCACCGGGCGCCCTTCGCCGCCGCCCATGCCTCAAGGTCCGTGTGCAAGCGCTGCGCCAGCCCGCTGCCGTGCCAGCGCGTATGCACCAGCAGCAAGCCGATATGCCATACCCCGGCGGCAAGCAAATCCGCAGCGATATTCACCACAGCGACCAGTTGATCCTGCGCATCGCGGTAGCCCAGCCAGTACATGCGGCTGCAATGCCAACCTGCGGGTAATTGGCCGCGCAATTCGTCCCGCGCTTCGGTCGGGGTAGCCGGTTCACCATTCACCGCGATGAAATAATCCGGCGCCTGTTCAAAAAATTCTTGCAGCTCAGCCTCATCGCCGCCAAGCAGCTCGACCACCTGAATGTTTTCGAGGGAGCAGCCAGGTAACACATGTGGATCAACATCCATTTTCAATCCCTTCAATCATCGCGCGTCAGCACTTCCAGCAATTCAATTTCGAAACGCAGGTTGCTGTTTGGCTTGAAATGCGCGCCCATCGAGCGCTCACCATAGGGCAGATGCGCCGGTACATACAACGTGCGTACACCGCCGTACCACAATTTACTGTGGGAGGGGAATCGCCCCCGATAGCGGTGCATCAGTCACCACATCGTTGACTGACACTCTGCAATCGGGGGCAAGCCCCCTCCCACCTTTGGATCGCAGCGCATCAGTCAGATAGCCGTCGGCTGTGAGGCTGTCATCGGCTTCGCCACAGGTCACAGCGCCGTACCACAATTTACTGTGGGAGGGGGCTTGCCCCCGATAGCGGTGCATCAGTCACCACATCGTTGACGGACACGCTGCTATCGGGAGCAAGCCCCCTCCCACCTTTTGATCGGCGTGCATCCAGCGGTCAGGCGTTACAACCAATGCCAGAACCGGCTCCAGAACCCTCGTCCCAACTCATCCTTGCACCCGGCGTATTGCCGCGCATACAGCTGCGAACGCGCCTGTACCTTGCTTGCCACCGGCAGTAGCCAGGCTTTGCTGGCGTAGGTGCGCTGGCGGTAGCCGCCCCAGCCTTCGTGGTAATTGAGGTACTGGCCGTAAGCGTCGTATTTGTAGACGCCGTTGATGGTGTAGGTCTTGTCCATGTACCAACCGATGAAGTCGATGGCGTCGTCGAAATCCTCGCGATCGGCGCCGCTGCGACCGGTGCTTTTGCGGTAGTCATTCCATACCTCATCCTTGGCCTGGGCATAGCCGGAAGCCGTGGACACGCGGCCCCAGGGGATGATCCACAGCAGGTATTTACGCGGGGTCTTGGCGTCGTAGCGAAAGCCCGACTCCTGATACATGATTGCGAACGGTACCTGGATCGGTACGCCCCAGCGCTTTTGCGTGACCTTGGCGGCGTCGTACCAGTCGTCCTTTTCGCGGAAGATACCGCAGATGTCGTTGGGCGTGCGTGGCGGCGAGGTGCCGCACGCCGCCAACAGAGAGGTGAGTAATAACAGTCCGACGGCTTTGCCTGCGCTCAAGGGGCACCTTTGCGTGATACGCGTAAAATGTCGGGCATTTTACGCGTTCACCGAGGCGGCGTCCTTGCCGCAGACAGTTTTTAAGCCAATGGCACGCGACGGGTTGTCAGCGCGATACGACCGACAAAGAAGCTCAAGGCCGCACCCAACAGCAGCATCGCCAAGGTGCTCCAGGCTGCACGAGACAGTTGCTTGGCCGCCACTTCACCGGCTTCACGGGCTTTCTGTTCGGCCTGTTGCTTGAGCTCTTCGACTTTCTGCATGGCCTGCTGATAAGCCTGGGCATAGTTATCGACGATCTGCGTGGCTTCTTCCTTGCTCTTGCCGGTACGCGCCGCGACGATGTTGACCAGGGCTTCTTTATCCGCAGCATTGAGTGCAGGCTCGCCGGACGCTTTCACGCGCTCGAACCACTGCTTGAGTTCATCGCCCGCCTGGGCAGGGTTGGTCGCTGCATCAGTCGCCGTTTGCTTGCCATCGGCGGCAGCCTGGTCGGTTTTCTGCTCGACGTTGGCTGGGTCCAGCTCAGGCTTGCCTGTTTGCTTGAGCAAGGTATCGAGTTGGCCTTGCAGGCTGTTCCAGTCCAGCTGGATACCCTGCTCATTCAACTGCTGCTTGATGCTGTCGCCGATCCCCGGTGCGGCGGCGGCAATACCACTGCCGGCAGCCGACAGACCTTTACCCACCACGTTGCCTGCGGTGCCCACTACGCTGGAGGCCAATCCTGCCAGCAGCCAGGTGGTCAGCAAGGTGGTCAGGGTCCAGGTCAGCACCCCGTGCAGGCCGCCACGGTCCGGCGCGGTGCGCCCGGCCACGAACGCGCCCAGTGCCACGGCTATCAGCGTCGAAACGAACAGCCAGACCCCGGCCCCCGTGCCGAAGCCGCTTAGCGGATTACCCGCCTCCATTGGCTCGACGGCACTGGCGCCAATGGCCGTACCCAGCACGCTCAAGACCAGATAGGTCACCAGTGCAATTGCACTACCGGCCAATACCGAGCTCCACGACACCCGAAACAGCGATCGATTGGTCTCATAGACAGTCGTCATACAAAGGTCCTTTTCAAATTATCGGAGCAAGGCCAAGTGCCTTGTTGGGTGTGAGTGTGGCGAAACGACATACGTTCAGTCGTGGCCCAAATGCACTATCTGGCCTGGTGCATTCGCACTCCCGCGGGGACAATTTCTCTGCACTATCCAGAACCTGGAATGTCGTAATTCAATGCGTCCAGCCCTCGGAGAATCTATGACACAGGATGTTCTTGCCAAAGAAACCAACCGCCGCCAACTGCAACAGATCATCTCCGGGTTATCCGACGGCGTGATCCTGGCGGAGGTCGACCAGACCATTCTCTGGGCGAACGAGGCCGCACTGGCCATGCATGGCGTAGGTGACGTCATGGGGCTGGGCGCCAACACCCAGCAATACGCCGAGCGCTTCGGTTTGCGCTATCGCAACAACCACCCTTTGCAACTGGACAGCTACCCCCTGGCCCGCGCGGCGGCAGGAGAAGAATTCAGCGACGTGATCGTGGAGGTCATTCCTACCGCCGACCAGGAAAAGACCTGGGTGCACCGCCTGCGCAGCCTGATCATCACTGACGCGCAGGGTGAGCCGGAACTGCTGGTGCTGATCCTCAGCGATGCCACCGAATGGGCCAGCGCCGAGCAGCGCTTCGAAAAAACTTTCAACGCCAACCCCGCACCTGCCGTGATCTGCCGCCTGAGCGACCTGCGCTACATCAAGGTCAATCAGGGTTTTCTGGAGATGACCGGCTACAACCGCGACCAGGTCATCGGCAAATCCGTGTACGAACTGGACGTGCTCGAACACGCCGAGCGCAAGGACCTGGCGATCGAGCGCCTGGGGCAAGGCGCGACCATTCCGCAGATGCAGGCCGAATTGAGGTTGCCCGAAGGCGGCAGCAAGCTGGTTGTGGTGGCCGGCCAACCCCTGGACATGAATGAAGAAGACTGCATGCTGTTCTCGTTCATGGACCTGGAGCCGCGTCGCAAGGCGGAAATCGCCCTGCGCCAGAGCGAAGAGCGATTCGCCAAATCCTTCCGCCTGACGCCGGTGCCGACCCTGGTGTGCAACGCTGCCAATCGTCAGGTTGTGGACGTCAACGAAGCATTCATGAGCATCACGGGTTACATCAGTGAAGAACTGATCGGTAAGTCCATCGAAGAAATCAACTTCATCGACAGCCCGCCTACCAGCGCGCAATTGTTCGCCACGCTGGAAAAGGCCGGAAACCTCGACGGCCACGACCTCAAGGTACGCAAGAAAGGCAATGAACTGATCGATTGCGTGGTGTCCGCAGACACCGTAGTGATCCAGGATGTGCCGTGCTACCTGCTGGTGTTCATGAACATTACCGAACGCAAGCGCTCGGAGCTGGAGCTGGTGGCGGCCATCGAAGAAGTGATGCAGGACGCCTCCTGGTTCAGCCAGACCTTGATCGAGAAACTGGCCAATGCCAAAAGCGTTAACAGCCCTAACCTGCCGAACGTATCCTTCACCGACCTCACGGCCCGTGAACGGGACGTGCTGGGCTTGATCTGCGAGGGCCTGGCCGATAAGGAAATCGCTTCGCGCTTGAAGCTGGCACCCAATACCGTGCGCAATCATGTGGCGACGGTGTACTCCAAACTGGGCGTCCACAGCCGCAGTTCGGCGATTGTCTGGGCCCGTGAACGCGGGCTGTTTGCTGGCGAACTGCGGGTAAAAAACAAGCGCTGAGAGTGCAAATGCACTAGTTCATCTAGTGCGAATTCGCCTTATTAGCTGGCGGCGCAATCAATAACCTTCAAGGCATCGTATCTGTGCCTTGAAGGAACCTGCATGTTTACCCTCTCTCAACTGCGAAATTGCATCGAAGAAGGCCTGTCGCCGCTGACGTGCGAATTCACCCTGTGCCGGGATGCGTCCTTGACCCTCAAAGTATTCGACGCCGAAACCGGCCGAGTCGACCTGGTGGTCACCGGCATCAGCACCAAACGGCTGCAGACGCCGGAAGAAGTGGCCAAGATGGTCGATGAATTGCGCTACGAACTGCAGAGCAATACCGTCGGCAAACTCAACCTGGATGACTTGCCTTCAGCTTCGCCCCAATAAAATAGAACACCCCGCCCCCTACGATAAATGCCCCGAGCATATAAAACATGTAATGCGCCGGCAGGCTGGCCAGCACCAGTCCGCATAACACCGGCCCCAATGCGGCACCGAGATTGGCCAGGTTCTGTGCGCCGTAATACATGCCGCGCAAAGGGTCAGGCGCAATCCGGTCGATAAACATGTACTCGGCCGGAAACACGATGATTTCCCCCACGGTAAACACCGCCATCGCCAGCACCCACCACAGCAGGCTGGTCGACAACGCAAAGCCAATCAACCCCAGCATGAACATACTCAAGCCCGCGATCAGCCACTGGCTCAAGTGGCGGTGCGAGATGCGCCGGCCAATCAGGTATTGCAAGGCAATCACCAGCACGGCATTGGTGGTGAGTATTGTGCTGATTACCGTGTAGGTGTATTCGGCGGTGGTGGTAGTCACCAGATATTGCGATAGATAGGCCACGAACTGACCGAACACCACGGCACTGAGCAGCCCACCAACGGTGAAACACACCAAGCGGTGATCCTTGAGCAGCACACGACCTACGGCGAGGAATGACACCGGTTTTTGCGTGGCGTCGACGGTGGTCAGCGAGCGGTCGCCCAGACGCCAATACAGTAGGAAAAAACCCGCGCCCAACAGCGCCGACAGAATAAACGGCAGGCTGATATCCAGCTTGGCCACCATCGCGCCAAAAAACGGCCCCACGGCATAGCCGATATTGGTCAGGGTGTATTTGATGGAGAACACTTCGCTGCGCCCATCCTCGGGCAGCACGCTGGCGAAACCGGCCTTGATCGCGATATCGATGACCGCATAAGCCAGGTTGATCAGAATCAGGCAGCTGTAGAACGTCCAGACAGTCTGCGCCAGGACCGTACCGATGAAACCCAGCACAAACACCAGGCTCAAACCGAGCAACAAGCGGTAACTGTTGACGCGATCGACGAGGAAACCGCCATAGACGCTGAGCAGCGAGCCGACGATCAGCGAACTGCCGATCACCAGGCCGACCTGGCTGATGTCGAGGGCAAAATGACCGGTGAGATAGATCACCAGGTACGGAAACGTGATCGCCTTGGCCAACGTCAGCAGTAACGTGGCGGACAACAACAAGTTTACCGTGCGGGGATAGTTTCTTATTGTGGCAAGCATCCTGCTCTCTTTCTTTGAAGGTAACGCGACCATTGCGGTCGGTTACCTTAACGCAAGAAAGGTGACACGAGCAGGTGGCCCGGCAGGATTATTTCTTGACGGGCGTAATCTCAAGGATGGTGCCGTTGGTGGTCTTGAGCAAAACGTACTTGTCGCCTACACGCGCCCATTGACTCTCCTCTTCGGGCTGCTTGAGGCCGCGTTTTTTCCAGTCTTTGACCGCTGATTCCTCGCGCATCAACATGTCCGGGGCACGGTCACCTTCTTTCAAGTCACGGGCATTGATGTTTGAAGGTTGCACAGTTTCCTGAGGGGTATCGCCGGCCTGCGCCACAAAACTGGCAGTGGACAGGGTTGCGGCAACGAGAACACAGGCAAATAGGGATTTGGACGTCATGGGTGCTCCTTCAATTCAGGGGACGTACCCACACTCCGACCGCGGCGGTGCGCAATCATTCAGGTCAAAACACCAATCGGCGCTGTGGCGAGGGAACTTGCTCCCTCGCCACACGCCCTGCCCCATTGCCGCGATGAAATTAATCCTGTAATTTTTCATGAAATTACTCGAATCAAATTTCATGACACCCCAAGACGAACTCGCCGCCCTCGCCGCCCTGATCCACGACCTGCGCAAACACAAGAAACTCACCCTGGCCCAACTTGCGCAGAAAATCGAGCGTTCGGTAGGTTTTCTGTCCCAGGTCGAGCGCGGCCTGTCGCGCCCGACCGTGGCCGACCTCACCGCCATCAGCCACGCTCTCGACGTCCCTACTACTTACTTCTACAGCCTCCCCAAGCCCAAGGCGGTGGACTGGGTCACGCGGCCCAACGAACGGCGCACGCTGTACTACGCCAATGGCATCACCGACATCCTCGTCTCACCGAGCATGAACGGCGCGTTCTCGATGCTCGACAGCCTGTTGGCCCCCGGTGCCAACAGCGGGGAACAAAGCATGAGCGACCGCGCCGAGCAGGCCGGTTTTGTGCTTGAGGGCGAGCTGACCCTGTGGGTGGAAGGTGAGACCGATGCGGTCACCCTCTACGCCGGCGACAGCTTCCATCTCGCCAGCTTCGCCCACTGCCGCTACGCCAACCTGACCGACCTGCCCGCCCGCGTGCTGTGGGTTTACAACTAGGAGCTGCACCCGTGAAAAGCCCATCTGCAACCTTGCTGGCCGAAGTACGGACCTTCCGCCAGAACCACCCCGAGGTGCGCTACGTCGACCTGATCGCCCTGGACATTGCGGGGCATTTCTACGGCAAGCGCTACCCGGTGGACATGCTCGAGAAAGTCGCCGCCGGCAGCCCCTTGAAGCTGCCGCAGAACGCCGTATTGCTGGGGGCCCAGGGCGGGTTGTTCAAGATTGGCGACTACTGCTTCAACGACGGTGACCCGGACGCCAATCGGCGCCTGGTGCCGGGCACGCTTAAGCCGGTGAGCTGGGAGTCGCAGCCGCTGGGGCAGATGCTGATCACCTCCGACGGCACCGAAGCGCCGATCGAATTCGAACCCCGCGAAGTCCTGGCCAACGTGCTGGAGCGCCTGCATCTCAAAGGCATTCACCCGGTCGTGGCGTTTGAGCTGGAGTTCTACCTGTTCGACAAAAAACTCGACAACGGCCTGCCGCAATTCCCCCGCGACCCACGTTGCGACGATGCCGACGACCAGCCCACCCTGCATATCGAACGGCTGTCGCGCTTTGGCGACGTGCTGGACGACATGGCACAAACCGCCAAGACCCAGGGCATCGATATCACGGTCATCACCGCCGAAATCGGCCCGGGCCAGTTCGAAATCAATTTCGGCCATTCGGACGACAGCCTGCGCGCCGCCGACTGGGCCGCCCTGTTCTGCCGCAGCACGCGCGGCGTGGCACTCAAGCACGGCTACCGCGCCAGCTTCATGGCCAAGCCTTACCTGCAATTTCCCGGCAGCGGCATGCATGTGCACGTCAGCCTGTATGACGGCGCGGGCAACAATCTGCTGGCGGCGCACCAGCAGCAACCGCTGCGCCACGCCGTGGCCGGTTGCCTGGCGTTGCTGCCCCATTGCATGCCGATCTTCGCGCCCAACCACAACGCTTTGCGCCGCCTCGGTGGTACGGTCAACGCCGCCACCCGCGCCAGCTGGGGTTTCGAAGACCGGGATGCGTGCGTGCGCATCCCCGAGTCAGACCCGCGCAACCTGCGTATCGAGCATCGCCTGGCCAGCGCCGACGCCAACCCCTACCTGGTGCTGGCGGCGATACTCGCCGGTTTGGAGCATGGCCTCGAAGCCAGGCAGGACCCTATCGCGCCGCTGAACGAAGACCGCAGCAGTGGCACCGATTTCCCCGTGGAAATGCTCGACGCCGTGCGCGCCATGCAACATCAGCAGGTTGTGCGCGACAAGCTGGGCGCGGAATTTGTCGATGTATATTGCGAGAACAAGCGTCAGGATCACCTGGCGTTCCAGCAGGAGATTCATGCGCGAGAGTATCGTTGGTTCCTCTAGTCAAAGACCACGGGCAACAGGCGAAAGACCTGACATACATCAAAGAAAGGCTCTAGGACGGGCCTTTCAGGCAAAAATATTGTCGAACAATCCTGGCCTTGTCCGTTGAGAGCGATTATCATCCGGCGCCTTCTCACTACCCGTCGGGTAGTTGTTTCAATGTGTCACCCGAGGCGCCCATGTACCGTTTTTCGTTTCACCGCCCTTTGATTGCCATGAGTCTGGGGCTGGTTTCCCATACCGTCTGCGCAGCCCTGCAACCCATCGCCGAAGCCCCGCTGGCCAGCGATACCGAATTGCACTGCCACTTCAATCGCGATGCCAGCACCGATTGCACCACCACCTACCACTACACGATCCTCACACCCAACGGCCGCGAAATGCTCTCGCGCATCGACTTCAATTATTCCGAAGGCGACAGGTTTGAAGTGATCAGCGCGCAAACCACCCAACCTGGCGCCAAACCGGTCGCCCTCGCCGCCACGCAAATCGACACGCGCACGGCGCCCAATCCGGATCAGGGCTTCAGCCGTGACCAGCAAACCTCCCTGGCTTTTCCGAACCTGCGGGTGGGCACGCACATCCGTTACACCGTACGCGAGCACTATGCCGCCAAGCCGCTGATGTCCCAGTTCCACTACGTGCTCAAGTTCGGCGTCAGCGCGGCCCGCCGTGACCGCTTCAAGGCACGCTTCACCGCCGAGCGGCCGATCCAGTGGCGCAGTGAGCTGTTCGATGATTTCAACGTGACGCTTTCGGCCAATGGCAAGACGCTGGACGTGATGCAAAAGCAACCGGTGTACCTCAACTACATCAATGAACCGTCCAACGCAGCACTGCTGGGCATCCCGCGCCTGGAGCTGGGCAGCGCCCTGGAGCGCCAGGCCTATTTCGGCGACCTGGCCCAGCGCTACAACCAGATACTCGGCGCCCGCCTGCCGGCACACGCCGCTGCCGCCGTGGCCGCTGCCAGTCGGTTGGCCCCGGCGGAGCGAGTCGCCGCGCTGATGCAGCACATCAACGATCACTACCGTTACCTGGGCGATTGGCGCGCCACCGAGCGCGGCTATGTGCCGTTCAACCTGATGGAAATCGAGGAACATGGTTATGGCGATTGCAAGGACCTGGCGATCCTGCTGACAGCGATGCTCAAGGCAACCGGCATCAAGGCCGAAACGGCATGGGTCAGCCGCGGCGATGCGGCGCAAACCTTGCTGATTCCGGGCACCCAGGCGCCCAATCACGCCATCGTGCGCGCCGAAGTGAACGGCCAGGTGTGGTGGCTCGACCCGACCAACCCCGTCTTCGCGCCGGGCCAGACCATGCCCGATATCCAGGATCGCTGGGTGCTGGTCATCGATGCCCAGGGCCAGGTGCGCGAAGAACATATTGCGCTGGAACGCCCCGAAGTTGCGGTGCGCCTGGACAAACACGTGCAGTTCGGCAAGCAAGGCGATGGCGCGGTCGAGGCCACCATCACCTTCAGCCGCCTGCCGCTGATGCAACTGAGCGTCGCCGACCGTCAGCAAGGCAGCACCGCGACCGACCAGAACATCTGCGCCAACTTCGGCAACGACATCAGCGACTGCCGGATCACCCGCCCACCCAGCGCATTTGTGGTGCACGACGGCTACAGCGTCAGCGCACGGATGAACGATCAGCGCGCCCTGGAAAAGCTGGGCAATGATTACGTCTACACCGATCCGTCATTGCAAGATCGCTGGGAGGGTTACATCAATTACCGTCGTCAGGGACAACAGGCCGACCTCTATCTGGGCAACCCTGAAACCTATGACTACACCTATACCCTGACAGGCGCGAAGATGGAAAAAGCTATCCCCGGCTGCGCAGTGCGCTCGCCGTGGTACGACCTGGACCTGGACGGAAAACTGGAGGATGGCACGCTGCGCTATCATTATCGCCTCAGCCAGAAAAAGCGTTGGTTGACCCATGGTGAAGTGGCCAGCGATGCGTTCGGCAAGATGATTGATGAAGCACGCGCCTGTGCCGAGCAGGTGCATCAGGTGGTGAAGCTCTAAATTCCTGCCTGACACAACAGGGTTAAAATGTGGGAGGGGGCTTGCCCCCGATAGCTTTGTATCAGTCAATGCAACTATGACTGGACTACTGCTATCGGGGGCAAGCCCCCTCCCACAGTTTGATTCGGTTTCGTCAGTCAGCTTTCGCCCAGCAGCAGGCTCTGCTCCCGCGCGCACAACTCCACCACATAATCCCACAACACCCGCAACCGCACCGACTTGTGCAACTCCCGCCGCGAACTGATCCAATAACTGCGCTGGATGCTCTCCCCCGGCAACAACGGCACCAACTGCGCATCGCCCGCCGCCATGAAACAGGGTAATACCGCAATCCCCAAGCCAGACCGCGCGGCCTGGTGCTGGGCAATCACGCTGGTGCTGTGAAAGACCACCTTGGGACTGCGACAAAAGCTGCTGAGCAATTTCAGCTCCTGGCTGAACAGCAGGTCGTCGACGTAATCGATCCACGCATGGGCCGCGAGGTCTTCGCGTTTTTCAATCGGCGGATGACGCGCAAGATAAGTGCGGCTGGCATACAGCGCCAGGCGGTAATCGGTGAGTTTACGGGTGACCAACTGATCGACGCTGGGGCGCTCCAGGTGAATGCTGATTTCCGCTTCGCGGTTGAGGATGCTGACAAAGCGCGGCACCGCGACCAATTCCACTTCCAGGCCGGGATAACGTTCAAACAGCTCGCCCATGTGCCCGGCGAGGAACATCACCCCCAGGCCCTCCGCCACCCCCAGACGAATCTTGCCCAGGGGCGCCGCCGCGTGTGTGAGTTCGTCTTCAGCCAACAGCGCCACGTTTTCCATGGCTTCGGCATGTTTGAGCAGGGCTTCGCCGGACGGCGTCAGCTCGTAACCGTGGGCGTGCTGCACGAACAGCGCCGTACCAAGGCTTTTTTCGATGGCCTCGATATGCCGGGCCACCGTGGCATGCGTGGTTTTCAACCGTTGCGCGGCGGTGAGCAGGCGGCCGCTGCGCTGCAACTCGAGAAAATACCGCAGGTCATTCCAGTCAAACATATCGCCTCCGTTGCGCACGCGCGGGCAGCGCTGTTTAAAAACGCACAGCAGCTGGGCAAAAACTAACATTTTTAAGACGAAAACTAACAACTAGGATGGAACCAATAAGAAAAACAAGCGAGGCCCCAGATGCCCATTGCAACTGCTGAATACGATTATGTGATCGTCGGCGCCGGCCCCGCCGGCTGCTTGCTGGCCAATCGCCTGTCCGCCAACCCGGCCCATCGCGTCCTGCTGCTGGAAGCCGGTGGTCGCGATAACTACGCCTGGATTCATATTCCGGTCGGCTACCTGTTCTGCATCGGCAACCCACGCACCGACTGGTGCTTCAAGACCCAAGCCCAGGCCGGTCTGCAAGGTCGCGCCCTGAGCTACCCGCGCGGCAAGGTACTGGGCGGTTGCTCGTCCATCAACGGCATGATCTATATGCGCGGCCAGGCCCGGGACTATGACGGCTGGGCGGCGCAAGGCAACCCGGGCTGGGCCTGGAAAGACGTATTGCCGCTGTTCAAGCACAGCGAAAACCATTTCGCCGGCGATTCGCCGTTCCATAGCGACGGCGGCGAATGGCGCGTCGAGCAGCAGCGCCTGCACTGGCCCATCCTGGATGCGTTTCGCGACGCAGCACAGCAGAGCGGCATCGCCAACGTCAGCGATTTCAATCAGGGCGATAACGAAGGTTGCGGTTATTTCCAGGTCAACCAGAAGGCCGGGGTGCGCTGGAATGCGGCCAAGGCGTTTCTCAAACCGGTCCGCCAACGGCCCAACCTGACCGTATTGACCGAGGTGGAGGTCGACCGCGTGGTGCTGGAAAACGGCCGCGCCTCCCAAGTGATCGGACGCCGGCACGGCCAGCAACTGAGCTGGAAAGCCTGCAGGGAAATCGTGCTGTGCGCCGGTGCCGTCGGCTCGCCAGGCATCCTGCAACGCTCAGGCATCGGCCCGGCCCATGTGCTCAAACCGTTGGGCATCGACGTGGTGCATGAACTGCCGGGCGTGGGGGGCAACCTGCAGGACCACCTGCAACTGCGCCTGATCTACAAGCTGGAAAACGCGCGCACCCTGAACCAGATCGCCGGCACCGTATGGGGCAAGATGGGCATGGGCCTGCGCTACCTGTATGACCGCAGCGGGCCGCTGTCGATGGCGCCCAGCCAGCTTGGCGCGTTTGCCCGCTCCGGCCCGGAGCAGACCTCGGCCAACCTTCAATACCATGTGCAGCCGTTGTCCCTGGAGCGCTTTGGCGAACCGTTGCATGCGTTCCCGGCCTTTACCGCCTCGGTCTGCGACCTGCGCCCACACAGCCGCGGGCGAATCGATATCCGCTCGGCCAACCCGGCAGACGCACCGCTGATCCAGCCCAACTACCTCAGCCACCCCGAAGACCTGCGCGTGGCCGCCGACGCCATTCGCCTGACAAGGCGAATCGTGGCCGCTCCAGCCCTGAGCCGGTTCAAGCCGGTTGAATACCTGCCCGGTGACGCTCTGCAAACCGAAGAGCAACTGCACGAAGCCGCGGCGCGTATCGGCACCACCATCTTCCATCCGGTAGGCACCTGCCGCATGGGCGATGACAGGGACGCCGTGGTCGACGCACAGCTGCGCGTGCATGGCGTGCCGGGCCTGCGCATCGCCGATGCCTCGATCATGCCGCGCATTACCTCGGGCAACACTTGTTCACCGACGCTGATGATCGCCGAGAAGGCCGCGCAGTTGATCCTTTCACCGAACACAAGGAGCCTCGCCCCGGAGAGAGAACTGGTTCACGCAATCTGAACAGCGGCGCCGCACCTGGCGCCGACAGTGGAACAACAATAAATAATCACTGTGAGGGTTACCCGATGTCAGAACATGCTCAACCCCTGGGCTCGGCGATGGATGCGAGCACCAGCAACGACTCGAAGAAAGTCATTTTTGCCTCGTCCCTCGGGACGGTTTTCGAATGGTATGACTTCTTCCTCTACGGCGCTCTCGCCGCGGTGATCAGCAAACAGTTCTTTGCCGGGGTCAACGACACCACGGCGTTTATCTTCGCGCTGATGGCGTTCGCCGCAGGCTTCGTGGTGCGGCCGTTCGGCGCGCTGGTATTCGGCCGCCTGGGCGACATGATCGGGCGTAAGTACACTTTCCTCGTCACCATCATTCTGATGGGCGTAGCAACCTTTTGCGTGGGCCTGTTGCCGACCTACGCCAGCATCGGCATCGCTGCGCCGATCATTCTGATCGTGCTGCGCATGCTGCAAGGCCTGGCGCTGGGCGGTGAATACGGTGGCGCCGCCACGTATGTGGCCGAGCATGCGCCTGCCGGCAAACGTGGCTTGCACACCAGCTGGATTCAATCCACCGCCACCCTCGGCCTGTTGCTGTCGTTGCTGGTGGTATTGGCCTGCCGTTACTTCACCGGCGACCAGTTCGAGGTGTGGGGCTGGCGCATTCCGTTCCTGTTCTCCATCGTGTTGCTGGGCATCTCCACCTGGATTCGCATGAGCCTGCACGAATCGCCAGCGTTCCTGAAAATGAAAGAGGAAGGCAAGGTCAGCAAGGCGCCGATCCGCGAGTCGTTCGGTAAGTGGGAAAACCTCAAGGTCGTACTGATCGCGCTGTTCAGCATCAACGGCGGGCAGGCGGTGACCTTTTATGCGGCGCAGTTTTACGTGCTGTTCTTCCTCACTCAGTTCCTGAAGATGGACCCGGCCCTGGCCAACATGTTGCTGATCATCAGCGTGGTGATTGGCGCGCCGTTCTTCATCCTGTTTGGTTGGCTGTCGGACAAAGTCGGGCGCAAGCCGGTGCTGATGCTTGGCCTGCTGCTGGCGACCGTGTTGTATTTCCCGATTTTCAAGGGCCTGGCGCACTACACCAACCCGGCGATGGACCAGGCCAGTCGGCAAGCACCGATTACCGTGCAAGCCGACCCGGCCACGTGCACCTTCCAATTCGACCCGGTGGGCAAAGCGCGCTTTGACAGCCCGTGCGACAAGGTCAAGACCTTCCTGGTCAAGCAAGGCCTGCCCTACAGCAGCGTCGCCGCCCCAGCCGGCGCGCCGGTGCAAGTCAGCGTGGGCGACGTACGTATCGATGGCTTTGACGAAGCGGCATTGCGCGGCGCGGTGACGTTGGCCGGCTACCCGAGCTCGGCGGACATGGCCCAGGTCAACAAGGTGATGGTGGTGGTGCTGATCGTGGCACTGATCCTGATCGCAGCCATGTGCTACGGCCCCTTGGCGGCACTGATGGTGGAGCTGTTTCCGACCCGCATCCGCTACACCTCGATGTCGTTGCCCTACCACATCGGTAACGGCTGGTTCGGCGGGTTCCTGCCGACCGTGTCGTTTGCCCTGGTGGTGTACACCGGGGATATCTTCTATGGTTTGTGGTACCCGGTGGTGGTGACCGGTGTGAGCCTGATCGTCGGGCTGTTCTGTCTTAAAGAAACGCGGCATGTGGATATTGATAGGGGTTGAGTGAGCGGTGGGCTGCAAGCGGTGAGCTGCAAGCTGTGAGCTGCAAGCTGCAAGTAAAAGCTGATCAGCTTGGCTTGCAGCTTGAAGCTTGAAGCTTGAAGCTCGCAGCTTGAAGCTTGAAGCTTGCAGCCTGAAACTTTCAGCTGTACATCCATACAGATAACAGTTGCTCATTTCTCTCCGACTAAGCATCCTGCAAGGCATCAACCCGATACGATGTGATGACCATGCAGCTGTACCTCTGTGAAAAACCCTCCCAGGCCAAGGACATCGCGGCCGTGCTCGGCGCCAGTCGCCGGGGCGATGGATGCTGGCTGGGCAACGGGGTCACAGTCACCTGGTGCATCGGCCACCTGCTGGAAACCGCCCCGCCTGACGCTTATGACGCCAAGTACAAACGCTGGGTGCTCACCGACCTGCCGATCGTCCCGGAAAAATGGAAGATGCAGGTCAAGCCCAGAACTGCCAGCCAGTTCAAGGTGGTCAAGCGCCTGCTGGGGGAAGCCGGGGAACTGGTGATCGCGACCGATGCCGACCGCGAGGGTGAAATGATCGCCCGTGAGCTGGTGGAACATTGCCGTTATCGAGGGCCGATCCAGCGGTTGTGGCTGTCGGCGCTGGATGATGCCTCCATCCGCAAGGCGCTGGCCGCACTCAAGCCCGGGGCGCAAACCTTCAACCTGTACCACTCGGCCCTGGGCCGCTCACGTGCCGACTGGCTGATCGGCATGAACATGAGCCGCTTGTTTACGTTGCTCGGACGTCAATCCGGCTATCAGGGGGTACTGCCGGTAGGCCGCGTGCAAACCCCAACCCTGCGCCTGGTGGTCGACCGTGACCGCAGCATCGCCGATTTCATCCCGGTGGCGTATTGGGCTATCGATGTGGACCTGCGCCACGAACGCATGACTTTCACCGCCCAATGGCGCGCCGCCGACGATGCCTGCGATGACCAGGGCCGTTGCCTCAACCCGCAACTGGCCCGGGACGCCGCCGACGCCATGAGCCTGGCGGCCGACGCGCGACTGGCAAAGCTGCGCACCGAGCGCATGCGTGAGGTCGCCCCCCTGCCCTTCGACCTCGGCACCCTGCAGGAAATCTGCTCCAAAAAGCTCGGCCTCGGCGCCCAGGAAACGCTCGATATCGCCCAATCGCTCTACGAAACCCACAAGGTCATCACCTACCCGCGCAGCGATTGCGGCTACCTGCCGCTGAGCCAGCACAGTGAAGCGCCGAAGATTCTCGCCGCACTCGGCCGCGCGGATCCGGCCGTGGGCGATCTGATGGTCTACATAGACCCCAATCGACGCTCACGCGCCTGGAACGACGCCAAGGTCAGCGCCCACCACGGCATTATCCCCACCGGGGCCGGCAAGGACGTCGGGCAACTCACCAGCAAGCACCGCGCGGTCTACACGCTGATACGCGCACGCTACCTGGCGCAATTTCTGCCCAACCATGAATACGACCGTACCCAGGCGGACTTCGACTGTGCAGGCCAGGCGTTACGTGCAGTGGGCAAAGTCATCATCGAACCGGGCTGGAAACGCGCATTGCCCGAAGCCCTTGCCCCCGCCAAAGGCCGGGACACCCCTGCTCCTCAAGCCTTGCCGATGCTGGTGCAAGGCCAGGACTGCGCGGTGGCCAAGGTCAACCTGAAGGACCTGTGGACCCAACCTCCCAAGCCCTTCACTGAAGGCGACCTGATCAAAGCGATGAAAAACGTCGCCAAGCTGGTGGAGGATCCGCTGCTCAAGCAGAAGCTCAAGGACACCACCGGCATTGGTACCGAAGCCACCCGCGCGGGGATTATCCAGGGCCTGCTGGACCGAGGTTACCTGGTGAAGAACGGCAAGGCACTGTCAGCCACCGCAGCGGCTTTCAGCCTGATTGACGCAGTGCCTCGCGCCATTGCCGACCCCGGCACCACCGCCATCTGGGAGCAGGCGCTGGATATGGTGCAAAGTGGCGAAATGAGTCTGGAAGAGTTCGTCGCCAAACAAGCGGCGTGGATGAGCAAGCAGGTGGCTCGCTGCAATGGCATGCGCATGACCATTACCGCCCCCGCCAGCCCGGCAAGCAAAGGCGCGGCGGCGTGGAAAACCAAACGCAAGAGCGCGCCACGCAAGACGGCGGCCAACCCCAAGCGGGCAAAAAAGCCAGCAAATGCCGGGTAGAATGCAAAATAATCCGGCGAATGACGCTTTTCGACGGGTTTAACGCCGCTTTGGACCTTGCTGCAACGTAGTGCGTCTAGGATTCTGTAGGGGATAGCTGACTACCTAACAACAACACCGGAGTGGCCGCCATGAAAACCGTCGCAGAATTGCTCAAAGCCAAGGACCAGAAGAACCAGGACGTCCACACCATCCAGTGGGACCACACCGTGTTCGAGGCGCTGGTGCGCATGTCCGAGAAAAACGTCGGGGCTTTGCCAGTGGTCAGGGACGGCGCAGTGGTGGGGATCATCAGCGAGCGCGATTACGCACGTAAACTCATCCTCAAGGGGCTGTCGTCGGTGACCACCCGCGTTGACGACGTGATGAGCTCCCCGGTCATCACCGTAGATACCCACAAAACGGTCGAGGCGTGCATGAACATCATGACCGACAGTCACCTGCGCCACCTTCCGGTCGTCGAAGACGGCAAACTGCTCGGCCTGTTGTCCATCGGCGACCTGGTCAAGGAAGCCATTGCTGAACAAGACGCCTTGATCAAACAGCTGGAGCAGTACATCCGCGGCGAATAGGAGATCCCATGCTCGACACGCTGGAACATCAAGCAGACCACCTCGACACGCTGCATCGGGCGATGGCCGAGAAGCGCTTCCTGGTGCTGACCGGTGCGGGCATCAGCACCTCGTCTGGCATCCCCGACTACCGTGACAGCGACGGAGTGCGCCGGGGCAAAGCGCCGATGATGTACCAGGACTTCCTCGCCACCGCGCAAGCACGCCGCCGTTATTGGGCCAGGGCTATGCTGGGTTGGCCACGGGTGCGCCTTGCCCGGCCGAACAAGGCGCATCAGGCCCTGGCGGCCCTACAGCAAAGGGGGATCATCAGTGGCCTGATCACGCAAAACGTCGACACGCTGCACGATCAGGCCGGCAGCCACGAGGTGATCGAGTTGCATGGCAGCTTGCACCGGGTGCTGTGCCTGGATTGCCAGCAGCGTAGCGGACGCGACGTGATCCAGCGGCGGATGGAAATCGACAACCCACACTTCGCGCACGTCCATGCGGTGCAAGCGCCTGACGGCGATACCTTGCTCGACCCTGTTTTCGAGGAGCGCTTCCAGGTCCCATGCTGCCCCCATTGCGAGGGGCAACGGCTGAAACCGGACGTGGTGTTTTTTGGTGAAAACGTGGCACCTGCTACCGCAGCCAGCGCCATGGCTGCTGTGCACGATGCCGAGGGGCTGCTGGTCGTGGGTTCATCGCTGATGGCTTATTCGGCCTTTCGCCTGTGCAAGGCAATGGTGGAACAGGGCAAGCCCCTGATTGCCATCAACCTGGGCAAGACCCGCGGGGATGAGCTGCTGCAGGTAAAGATCGAAGCGCAGTGTGAGCAATTGCTACCTCTGCTGGTCGAGCGGCTGTAGGAGCGAGCTTGCTGGCGAAAAACCCACAGGCGCCGCGTGCAACTTATCCACTTCACTAAACGCTATCACGCGACCCACCGCACGAAAAATGACGCCCAAGTCACGTTTTTCCTGCATCTTCCCGCCCCCACAGCGTTTTATGTAGTGCCTTAAAATAATCACTACATAATCGTTGACGTAAGCTTTTTGTCCTTGCATTATCGAGACATCTCCCGGATCGGGAGTGTCGGTAACACGCGTTTTGAACAGGCTCGTCTGACCGCCGAGCTGTTTTCCCGGATGTGCACTGCCCACAAGGCAGATTGATGAAGCTGACTGGCCCGGAAAGGGAACGGTACAAGGAGCTAAAGCGCTGCTTGTCTTCGTTATGAATGCATTGCGTAGCGGTTCATCAGCAAAACTACATGCTTCGGTTCACGACCCTGCCCGTATTCGGCAGACCGTCACTGACGCCCGGTTTTCTGAGCCGGAGACAACTTTGAAGTTTTCAACGAATCAATTGATAG
Source organism: Pseudomonas sp. 37 R 15 (assembly GCF_900004865.1). NCBI lineage: Bacteria > Pseudomonadati > Pseudomonadota > Gammaproteobacteria > Pseudomonadales > Pseudomonadaceae > Pseudomonas > Pseudomonas sp. 37 R 15. The sequence goes on from NZ_CVTV01000054.1 coordinate 63,236, forward strand.
ATCGCCAACTGGTCAAGGGGCTTACACATGAATCTGAACAACCAACCCACTATCGATGAATTGGCTGAGATGTTCGCCGCGCAGAAAGACACACTCGACGACCATATCCTGTGGATTGGTAAATCGGGTGAAGTTCAACTTGACTGCGTGGCGCCCCACACCGAAGAAGCCGAATTCGACCGCAATCACCGTGAACTGGCGGCGCGCCTGAAGATGTACCGTCGCGGCCAGGGTTATGTCGGCAAGAAAGCGGCGGCCGATCGCAACTTTATCGAGCAGGTGTTCGACACACTTAACAATGCCTGGGCTTCTTTCAAAGACAGCTCGCAAGTTAAAGTGATTGATCGTTACTACTGAGTCGTTGTTGTTCTAAAGTGGGGGCTGGCTTGCCGGCCCCCACTTTTTGTTCGTGGCGTATTCAGAAAGTTGGAAACCGCCCCTTCCCCGCTTCATCTTTAAAGATATCGAACAGCACCTGCGCCGCTGCCGAAAGCTCATGCCCCGGTTTGGTCAGTACGCCAATGGGCCGCTCGATTACCGGGCCGGTCAAGGTGATGCAACGGGCGCCCGCCTCCTCCATCTGCCGTGCGCATAACGCCGGCACAGCGCTGACGCCCAAGCCGCTGGCAACCATCTTGCCCACCGTAGCCAATTGATGGCTTTCCAACGCCACGGGCAGGTTCATCTGCAACGCGCCCAAGTGCTCTTCGAGCATGACCCGGACCGTCGATGGACGCTGGAGAGTAATGAAGGGTTGCTCCAGCAGGCTTTTCCAGTCGACCTCAGCCAATCGCGCCAAAGGCGAATCTCCCGGCACCACTGCGATAAACCGGTCCAGGTACAACGGCGTGAACGCCAGTGACGAACCGTCGGACGGCTCGAACGCCACGCCCAGTTCCACCTGGCGGTCGCGCACCATCTCCAGCACGTGCTCGTTGATCAGGTCATGCACCGTCACGTTCACCTGAGGGTAACGCGCGCGGAATATCTTCAGAATCGGTGGCAGCAGGTTGCCGGCAAATGACGGCATCGCCGCCACCGTCACACGCCCGCGTTGCAGGGTGAAGCGTTGGCGCAGCTCGTCCTCGGCGTTGTCCCAGTCGGCAATCAATCGACGCGCCAGCGGCAACAGTGATTCGCCTTCGGGCGTCAGCGCGACATTGCGTGTATTACGGCTGAACAGGCGCCCGCCCAACCCTTCTTCCAAGCCTTTGATCGTCAGGCTCAACGCCGACTGGGACAGGTGCAGACGCTCACACGCAGCGGCAAAACTCAGGCTCTGGGCCACGGCCAGGAAGGCACGCATTTGTTTAATGGTCATAGGAAGCTCCAAGCGACAAGTTGAAAGCTGCAAGTCAAAGCAGTGGCCGACTAGGCTTGAAGCTTGCGGCTTGAGGCTGATTATGCTGTTTTCCAAACCAATCAACCTTAAAAAACAACTTAACAAATCAATCCTTCAGCGCAACACTCAATCCATTGGCTGGCCCACTAACAATAAAAGAGGTGCATATGGCAGGTTTCGATAAGCGCGTGGCGTCCTACGAAGAAGCGCTGGCAGGCCTGAAAGACGGCATGACCATACTCTCCGGCGGGTTTGGCCTGTGCGGCATTCCAGAAAACCTCATCGCCGAGATCAAGCGCAAAGGCACCCGTGACCTGACCGTAGTGTCCAACAACTGCGGCGTCGACGGTTTCGGCCTGGGCGTGCTGCTGGAAGAAAAGCAGATCCGCAAAGTGATCGCTTCCTACGTGGGCGAAAATGCCCTGTTCGAAAAGCAGTTGCTCAGCGGCGAAATCGAAGTGGTACTGACCCCCCAGGGCACCCTCGCGGAAAAAATGCGTGCAGGCGGTGCCGGCATCCCGGCCTTCTTCACTGCCACCGGCGTCGGTACCCCTGTCGCCGAAGGCAAGGAAACCCGCGAGTTCAACGGCCGCCCCTACCTGATGGAAGAGTCCATCACCGGTGACTTCGCTATCGTCAAAGGCTGGAAAGCCGACCACTTCGGCAACGTCATCTATCGTCACACCGCCCAGAACTTCAACCCGCTGGCCGCCACCGCCGGCAAAATCACCGTAGTCGAAGTCGAGGAAATCGTCGAACCGGGCGAACTGGACCCGGCGCAGATCCACACCCCTGGCATCTACGTCGACCGGATCATCTGCGGCACCTTCGAGAAGCGCATCGAACAGCGCACTGTCCGCAAATAATCCACGTCCAGAACAATAAGAGGAATCAACCATGGCTCTTACCCGCGAACAAATGGCTCAACGCGTCGCCCGCGAAATGCAGGACGGTTTCTACGTCAACCTCGGCATCGGCATTCCAACCCTGGTGGCCAACTACATTCCCGAAGGCATGGAAGTGATGCTGCAATCGGAGAATGGCCTGCTCGGCATGGGACCGTTCCCGACTGAAGACACCATTGACGCCGACATGATCAACGCCGGCAAACAAACCGTCACCGCGCGCATCGGCGCCTCGATTTTCTCCTCCGCCGAGTCCTTCGCGATGATTCGCGGCGGCCACGTCGACCTCACTGTACTCGGCGCCTTCGAAGTCGACGTACAAGGCAACATCGCCTCGTGGATGATCCCCGGCAAGTTGGTCAAGGGTATGGGCGGCGCGATGGACCTGGTGGCCGGTGCAGAAAATATCATCGTGATCATGACCCATGCGTCCAAGGACGGTGAGTCGAAATTGCTCAGCCAGTGCAGCCTGCCGCTGACCGGCGCCCACTGCATCAAGCGTGTGCTGACGGACCTGGCCTACCTGGAAATCGAAAATGGCGCTTTTGTCCTCAAGGAACGCGCACCTGGCGTCAGCGTTGAAGAGATTGTCAGCAAGACCGCCGGTAAACTGATCGTCCCGGACCACGTTCCAGAAATGCATTTCCAGTGAGGACAGATTCCATGCAAGACGTCGTGATTGTTGCTGCCACCCGCACCGCCGTGGGCAGCTTCCAGGGTTCGCTGGCCACTATCCCGGCCCCTGAACTGGGCGCTGCGGTGATTCGCCGCCTGCTGGAGCAGACCGGCCTCGACCCGGCCGAAGTGGATGAAGTCATCCTGGGCCAGGTACTCACCGCAGGCAGCGGCCAGAACCCGGCGCGCCAGGCTTCGATTCTCGCCGGCCTGCCCCACGCCGTGCCGAGCCTGACCCTGAACAAGGTTTGCGGCTCGGGCCTCAAGGCCCTGCATCTGGGTGCACAGGCGATCCGTTGCGGCGACGCGGACGTGATCATCGCCGGCGGCATGGAAAACATGAGCCTGGCGCCATACGTATTGCCCGCCGCGCGCACCGGTTTGCGCATGGGCCACGCCAAGATGATCGACAGCATGATCACCGACGGCCTGTGGGATGCGTTCAACGACTACCACATGGGCATCACCGCCGAAAACCTGGTGGACAAGTACGGCATCAGCCGTGAGGCACAGGACGCCTTTGCCGCTGCCTCCCAGCAAAAAGCGATCGCCGCCATCGAAGCCGGACGGTTTGCCGATGAGATCACGCCGATCCTGATTCCCCAGCGCAAAGGCGACCCGCTGATCTTCGACGTGGACGAACAGCCGCGTGCCGGTACCACCGCCGAGTCCCTGGCCAAGCTCAAACCCGCCTTTAAAAAGGACGGCAGCGTCACCGCCGGCAACGCCTCCAGCCTTAACGACGGCGCCGCAGCGGTGCTGTTGATGAGCGCCACCAAAGCCAAGGCCCTCGGCCTGCCCGTGCTGGCACGCATCGCCAGCTATGCCAACGCCGGGGTCGACCCGGCGATCATGGGCATCGGCCCGGTTTCGGCCACCCGCCGCTGCCTGGACAAGGCCGGTTGGCAGTTGGGCGACCTGGATTTGATCGAAGCCAACGAAGCCTTCGCCGCGCAATCCCTGGCAGTGGGCAAAGAGCTGGAATGGGACGCCGAAAAGGTCAACGTCAACGGCGGCGCCATCGCCATCGGCCACCCGATTGGTGCTTCAGGCTGCCGCGTGCTGGTGACCCTGCTGCATGAAATGATCAAGCGCGACGCCCGGAAAGGCTTGGCGACGCTGTGCATCGGTGGTGGCCAAGGCGTGGCCCTGGCCCTCGAACGCGGCTGATGATCCAAGAGCAACACGGAAAAGGCCCGGTTCCACGAAAACCGGGCCTTTTCTTTATCCGAGATTGATCGTGCCCTCGCGTGGGAACGATCAAACGCCGCAAGAAATCAGCGCTTCATACAACGCTGATAGCGCTCATCCACACGTTTGGCAAACCACGCCGTGGTCAGGTTGCGGGTAATCTTCGGGCTCTTGAGCACGATGCCCGGCAGGATCGCCCGCGGCAGCGGTTTGCCGGCAGCCTTGTCGGCCAGGGCGAACACGCGCTTGTAGAGGGTGGTGTCCTCGAAGTCCAACGCATCGCCTTGCTCCAGTTGGCTGCGAATGCTCGGGTTGCGCATATCCAATTTCGCCCCCAGCGAACGCACCGCCAGCTCAGTGGTGCCGGGCAGCAACGAACCATAGCGAATCAAATCCCCATCCAGCGCCAGTTCGGTGCCTGAAGCACGGCTGACAGCGGCCTGGAACGCGGCATTGCGGCTGGCGTACCAACCCGCATTGAAATCGGCGAAGCGATACAGCGGCTGGTCATAGCTGACCGGGTAACCCAGCAGATGGGCGATACCAAAGTACATGCCGCCACGTCGAGTGAACACTTCGCGGCGAATCGTACCGTCCACCGGGTAGGGATAACCCCGCGCCTGTTTCTGCGCAAAGTCGATGCTGACCTGCATCGGGCCGGCGGTGTGCACCGGGTTGAAGCCGCCGAACAGTGTGTTGCCCAGCGGCACGACGCTGATGAAATCGTCGAAGATCCCGCTCAGGTCCTTCTCGGTGCGCGCGGCATTCAAACGCTCGGCGTAGGTTTTGCCGCTGGGCGAACGCAATTGCAAGGCGCTGCGCACGACAAACGCCGGCACATGAACCTTCCCGGCACGCCGCAGGATTTCATCCTGGGCGATCTTGCCCATGCCCGGCACCGGTGGGTCGACCTGAAAAGTAGACTCCTGCTCGGTCACCGCCAGTACGGCGCAGATGTTTTCGGTGCTGGGGTAGATCTTCTGGGTGTCGAACGCGGTGTAGATGTCCTGGGCCCAACCTTCGCGGTCCGCGACCTTGGCCGGCAGCAGGCGCACGATCTGCGTCTTCACCTCGGCCTCGCTGCGCTCGGGTTGCTGCGGGCCGCGTGAGGTGGAGCAACCGGCCAGCACCAGCAACGTTGCGAGGCAGAGAATCAGGCGGCTTGAATACATAAGGCTTCCTTGGTAGACGGCGGGTCGGGCGATGGGGATATCGACAGGCAAGTCTAACCGGGGTTCGCGGGTATGCCGAACTCACTGCGGCTCTGGCTGAAACTTCCCACATAAGTGTCGGATAAGCTCTACTCCGCCGCCCCGAGAACCGCTGCAAAGTCCCTCGCCTGATCAAACAGTGCGAGGGATTGCAGATGGTTTTTCCGGTTAAAGCCCTGATCGACAGGGCTCACCCATGATCGACGCAACCAGCCAAGCCATTGGCTTCCTGGTGTTGGCCGCGATGGATGCAAAGACGCGGGACGTCGAATCCATCCTCAGCGATTTCCGGGGATGCCTGCACCCATACGACACCTGGGCTGAAAGCTTTTTCAGCTTTTCGGCACTGAATGTCGAGCAAGTGTTCAAGGTGGGTGAAGAAGTGGCGCTCGTAGCGCCGATCAATCGGTCCCTCTTTCCCAGCAGCACGGTCGCCACGTGTACAGCCAACGGCACGTTGACCCTGGTGCATATGTTCCAGAGTTCGCGGTTCGTGCCGATCGGCAACACACCGGTCGTGGTGCAGCGCATCGATCCAGACGGCGGTCCGCTGGGGGCCCCTATCCATAAGACCATCGGTCCCAGCGGCATTCTGGAAATCACCGAGTGTGATCGCAACCAGAAGTACCGAGTCAGTTTCTACCCCGACGTTTCTTCGCAGCATTTCAAGGCGCTGTACGCCTCTTATCAGTCGGTCATTGCGTCACTGGAAGGCTGGTTGCGCAGTGAGTGGGGGACCACTTTCGAACCCCTGTGGAAGGGGTACTCCGAGGCAAACTTCCTCGAACGCTACCTTTCGCTGTACGGCGCCTATGCCCGAGGTTTCAGCGACTCCCTTTACTCAATCTGGGACGACGTAGAGCAGTTATTTCAGTGGCTGTCAGCCCCCCTGGCCAATGCTGAAAAGCTGCTGCACTACTTTTCCCAAGACGAGTTTGAAAAATTACTGACGTTAAGTGCCGAGACGCTCGCCAAGGGTCTGCTGGTGCTGAGCGACGAGCCTTTGCTGTTCATTCACCTGGCGGCGCTGGTCAGCTGGATGCGGATGCTGCCACCGCCCTATATGAACGAAATGCTGGGCGAGATTGGCGCCGAGGTCGTCATCAATCTGTTACTGGGCCTGGCGACGGGCGGCATGGGTATTGTGGTGCGCATGAGCACGAAAGTGCTGGCTGGCATCAAGTCGCGCCGGGTGCGCAGGTGGCTGGAGCAGATAGCCGAGCAGTTCGGGAACGTTCGCCTGGTGGGGCATGGCGAAGCGCTCAAGCCGGTGCTGCTGAGCAGTGCGGCGACGTCGGTCAAGGCGGTGCCGGTGGCGCCGTTGCAGGCTGGCGAGCATCTGGTTTCGAGCCCGGTGCCGATGGTGCGCAGCAAGGCGCAGCGTACGGCGTTGGTGCGCCAGGAGTCGGTGGGTGATGTGCCTGCCGTGGCGTCGAATCCGAAGGGCGATGCAGCGGCTTCTGCGGACAAGACCGTTACCCACGGTTGCCCGGTGTCGATGGTCACTGGCGAGGAACTGTTGACTCTGACCGACGGCGCGCTGGACGGGGTCTTGCCGTTCGAGTGGACGCGCTTGTACCGCACCAGCGCGGTGGAAGTGGATTGCGGGTTGGGGTTTGGCTGGAGTCACGCGCTGGCGCACAGGCTTTCTGTGTCGGGCGATTCAGTGGTGTGGATCGACCATGAGAACCGCTCGACCACCCTGCCCTTGCCGACGGCTGCTCGTCCGGCAATTACCAACAGCCTGGCGGAAACGGCGATTTATCTGGGGTCTGCGCCTGATGAGTTGGTGCTGGCCCAGTCTTCTCGGTTTTATCACTTTTGCGACGGCGTGCTGACGGCGATCAGCGATGCGTATGACAACCGATTGCGCATTTTCCGGGATCGGTTGGGGCGCATTGAGCGACTGGATAACGGTGCAGGGCGTTCTTTGCTCTTGCGCTACGAGTTGGGTCGGATTGTGGCGGTGGACTACCAGGTTCATCGCGCCAAAGGCCACGAACCCTTCATTTGGGTGACCGAGCAAAACGTCGTTTCCTACGCCTATGACGATGCTGGACGACTGGTATCGGCGACCAATGCCGTCGGTGAACGCGAGGTTTATCGGTACGACGAACAGCACGTCATTCTTGAGCGGCAGTTGGCCGGTGGGGCGAGTTTCTTTTGGGCGTGGGAAAGCTCTGGTAAAGACGCGCGCTGTGTCCGGCACTGGGCCAGTTTTGCGCAGATGGACACGCGGTATGCATGGGGCGATGACGGCAGCGTCAACGTGCACAACGCCGATGGCAGCCAGGAAGTGTATGTCCACGATGACCGGGCGCGACTGGTGCAACGCATCGATCCGGACGGCGCCCGGCATTTCAAATCCTATGACGACAAGGGCCGACTGGCCGTCGAGCAGGACCCGCTGGGCGCGGTGACGGCGTATCAGTACGACGACGCCGGACGCTTGGTCGCACTGTTTCCGGGGGAGGATGAGCCGACGTCCTACGAGCATGACAACGGCTTCATACGGGTCGTGCGGCGTGGTGAGGCGGTTTGGAAATACGAGCGTAATGAGCAAGGCGATGTCATCCGCAGGATTGATCCGGAGGGCGACGCGACGGACTACAGCTACGACAAGCAGGGGCAACTAATCGGGATCTGGTATCCCGACCATAGCTGTCATCGGTTGGTGTGGAATGAACGTGGGCAGTTGCTAGAGGAGCAACTTCCGAATGGCGGGATCAAGCGCTATCGCTATGACGATCTGGGGCGGCGGGTTGCGCGGGAGGATGAGCATGGCGCGCTGACCCAATACCAATGGGACGCTGTAGGGCGCCTGCTGAAACTGACCCAGCCCGATGGGACTCATCGAGAATTCAGCTACAATCCCTACGGAAAAATCATCGCCGAGCGCGATGAACTCGGTCACGTCACCCGCTACGAATACGCCGACGGCCTGCACCTGATCAGCCGCCGCATCAATGCCGATGGCACTCAGGTCAAGTACCGCTACGACAATGCTCGCCTTTTGCTGACCGCCATCGAAAACGAAGTCGGCGAAACCTATCAACTGGACTACCACCCCAACGGCCTGATCCGACAGGAAATCGGCTTCGACGGCCAACGCACCGCCTACGCCTACGACCTCAACGGCAACTTGCTGGAAAAGACCGAACACGGCGACGATGGCAGTCAGCTTGTTACCCGTTACGAGCGCGATCATGCCGGTCGCCTCGCAAGAAAAACCCTGCCCGATGGCAATACGGTCGACTACATCTACGACCGCCGGGGCAACCTCCTCAGCGTCGAAGACGGTCACTGGGCGCTGGCCTACGAGTACGACAAACAAAACCGCCTCACTGCCGAACATCAAAGCTGGGGCACCTTGCGCTACGGCTACGACGCCTGCGGTCAATTAAAAGACCTGCGCCTGCCCGACAACAACCGCCTGACCTTCAACCACGACAA
>NZ_CVTV01000054.1:72062-149562 GCF_900004865.1 Pseudomonas sp. 37 R 15
AACGCCAACAAGGCCAACTGCTCAGCCACTACCACTACGACGACCAAAACCGCCTGCACGCCCACGCCGTCACCCAACAGCAAAACCACCTCTACCAACGCCAATACGACTACGACAAAGCCGGCAACCTCACCCGCCTGCTCGACACCCGCAAAGGCGAACACCGTTACCGCTACGATCCGCTCCAGCGCCTGACCCGCGCCGATCACTCGCAGGATGTGCAGGAGCGTTTCGCCCACAACCCCGCCGGTAACTTGCTTATGCAAGACAGGCCGGGCCCGGACATCGTGGCGGGTAATCGGCTGGTGATTCAAGGCGATCACCATTACGACTACGACGCCTTCGGCAACCTGATCCGTGAGCGACGAGGCAAGGGCCATTCACTCGTCACCGAGTACCGCTATGACTGCCAGCACCGGCTGATCGAAGTAACCCAACCCAACGGCCAGACCGCCAGCTATCGCTATGACCCGTTTGGTCGCCGCATCAGCAAAACCCTCGAAGAGAAAACCACAGAGTTCTTCTGGCAAGGCGACAAGCTGATCGCCGAACACCACGCCGATCACCATCGCAGCTACCTCTACGAACCGGACAGCTTCCGCCCACTGGCACTGTTGGAAGGCTTCGGGCCAGAAGAAACCAACCCCTACTACTACCAACTCGACCACCTCGGCACACCGCAGGAACTCACCACGCCCGACGGTGAAATCGTCTGGTCCGCGCACCACCGCGCCTACGGCGAAATCAGCCGCCTCGATGTCGGCAAAATCGACAACCCGCTACGTTTCCAAGGCCAGTACTACGACCAGGAAAGTGGCCTGCACTACAACCGGCATCGCTACTACCACCCGAATATCGGTCGTTACCTGACGCCGGACCCGGTAAAGCTGGCGGGTGGAGCCAATGCATACCAGTACGCACCGAATCCTACAGGGTGGGTTGATCCGCTGGGGCTTAGTAAGTGTCCTGGTGAATGCGTGCCCGTTAAAGGTGTCGAAGATCCGGTACTCAATGCGAAAGCCGAAGAAAACCAACCAACGCTGCCCTCACTTAAAGATGTCGAATGGACAGCCCATGGTTATAAGCACAGCCCTTCAAAGAAAATGCCTTGGAAAGACATTTTGGCAACCACAAAATCCGGGCCGGCCAAGTACAAGCCGGGCATAGACATTGAAAACTTAGAACGAGAAGCCTATAAAAATGGCAGAACGACCACCAATGGCAAACCGTGGAAAGTGATGGAGTACCCTGAAAGCATCGGCGCCAGCGATGGCGTACCCAGTCGTTGGATACGCATTGAATTGAGTGCAGGAACAATCCATGGCCATCCTATCTCAGAGCAAGAATTTCGGAGACTAACCAAATGATCTCGTTAGACTTCCTAAAAGGCAAAATCACTTACGATGAGCTATCTATGTTGCAGGATTGCGCGATTGAGCATCAAGCTCACCATCTGAAAGAGGACATGCTGCAGGTGGAATATCCAGACGGTTTCCTCATAGATGTGGGTTGGTATCCTTCGTTCGACGCAAATGGCCACTTTCAAATCAGGGTTGTCAGGGACTACGAGTGGGACCTGCCAGCGTTAACACTGACTGCGCAATCAATTGACGCACTAAAAGAAGTACTGGTTCTCGCACAAGGTTCGATTAATACAGGACGTCAAAAAGAAGCCACTTCATTGATCGCCTGATAACACATTCAATTGATTGCCTTTCTGCACGCCTCTACCTGTGACGAGAACGCTCGCTCGCCACAGGCAGATTAATTCAGCGCCCTTAAATCCCCGCCAACGCCAAATCCATCGCAAAATACGTAAATATCAAATCCGCCCCCGCCCGCTTGATCGAGCCCAGGGTCTCGCGCACTACGCGATCCTCGTCAATCGCTCCGGCCTGTGCGCCAAACTTGATCATCGCGTACTCGCCGCTCACTTGATACGCCGCCACCGGCAGGCGCGATGCCTCGCGGATGTCGCGGATAATGTCGAGGTAGGCGCCGGCCGGTTTGACCATCAGCGCATCGGCGCCTTCCTGCTCGTCGAGCAGCGATTCGCGTACGGCCTCGCGGCGGTTCATCGGGTTCATCTGGTAGCTTTTGCGGTCGCCCTTGAGGGCGCTGCCGCCGGCTTCGCGGAACGGGCCGTAGAGGGCCGAGGCGAATTTGGTGGAGTAGGCCATGATCGGGATGTGGGTGAAACCGGCATCGTCCAGGGCGCGGCGGATGGCCTGGACCTGGCCATCCATTGCCGCCGAAGGCGCGATGACGTCCGCACCGGCGCGGGCGGCGGCCACGGCTTGTTTGCCGAGGTTGACCAGGGTCGCGTCATTGTCGACGTGGGCGCCATGCATCACGCCGCAATGGCCGTGATCGGTGTACTCGCAGAAGCAGGTGTCGGACATCACAATCATTTCCGGCACGGCGTCCTTGATGATCGATGACATGCGCGAGACCAGGCCGCGCTCTTTCCAGGTGTCGCTGCCGCTGGCGTCCAGATGATGGGAAACGCCAAAGGTCATCACCGACTTGATGCCGGCACGGGCATAGCGCTCGATCTCGCCGGCCAGCTTTTTCTCAGGGATGCGCAACACGCCCGGCATGCTGGTGATCGGCACGAAGTCGTCGATTTCTTCTTCGACGAAAATCGGCAGCACCAGGTCGTTGAGCGTGAATTCGCTTTCCTGGAACAGGCCACGCAGCTCCGGAGAGCGGCGCAGGCGACGGGGGCGGGCTTGGGGGAACTGGCTGGTCATGGCTTTCCTGAAAAAGTGGCTGAAATCTTTGGGGCCAAAGCTTATGCCCCAAGCCCCGGCGGCACAAATGCCGAGGGGCCAACAGTGTATTGCGCGCCGCGTAACAATTGCATTGATCTAGAGCTGTAAATGCCCTTCGATGCAGACGGCTACGGCGCCGCCAACCCAGATTTCACTGCCCTGGCGCTCGATGCGAATGCGCCCCGCTCGTCCGATGGCGGTGCCCTGGCTGACCACGTAGCGCTCCGGCGCCAGGCCCTCGCTGAGCAACCATTGGGCAAGCCCGGCGTTCAAGCTGCCGGTGGCCGGGTCTTCCTGAGCACCGTCGCCGGCGATGAAGGCGCGCACCTCAAACTGTGCGTCTTCCCCAGTGCCGGGCGCGATGACGCCGACCGCCAAGCCGAGCAACTGCGAGTAGTCAGGCTGCAGCGCCAGTACAGCCTGGCGATCAGCCAGCATCACCGCCAGCCAACCCGCGCCGTTATCCACCCACTGGCTGCGCACAATAGCGCCGGGCGCCAGGCCCAGCCCAACACGCACACGCTCCAGCAGCGGCGCCTCGACAACGCCAGAACGCAACAGCGGTGGCGCGATGAACGCCAGTTCGTCGCCTTCGCGTCGAATGCGCACCAAACCGATTTCGCACTCCTGAATGATCTCTTGCCCACGCGCAATACCGCCTGCCTGCAACCACGCGTGGCAACTGCCCAAGGTCGGATGCCCGGCAAACGGCAGTTCCTGCATAGTTGTGAAAATTCTTACCCGGTAATCGGCTCGCGGGTCACGGGGCGTCAGCAAAAACGTGGTTTCGCTGAGGTTCGTCCACTTGGCGAAGTCGGCCATCTGTTGGTCCGTCAGGCTGTCGGCCCCGAGCACCACGGCAAGTGGGTTGCCTTTGAGCGGCACACGGCTGAAGACATCCAGTTGTTTGAAATCGAAAGTCGGCATGCTCAGCTCGGAATATTCAGGCCACGGATCACCGCTGGGCGTGCGACAAAGCCGTCCAACGCGCGCAGTACGTTAGGAAAATCGGCAATGCCCACCAGGTCGCCGGATTCGTAGAAGCCGATCAGGTTGCGAATCCAGGGGAAGGTGGCGATGTCAGCGATGCTGTAATCGTCACCCATGATCCAGGTGCGGCCCAACAGGCGTTTTTCCAGCACGTGGAGCAAGCGCCGCGATTCGGCGGCATAACGGTCGCGCGGGCGCTTGTCTTCATAGGCCTTGCCGGCGAACTTGTTGAAGAACCCCAACTGGCCGAACATCGGGCCGATCCCGCCCATCTGGAACATCAGCCACTGAAGGGTTTCGTAGCGGGTGGCCGGATCTTCAGCGAGCAGCTGGCTGCTCTTCTCCGCCAGGTAAATCAGGATCGCGCCGGACTCGAACAACGCCAGCGGCTGCCCGCTGGGGCCATTGGGGTCAATGATTGCGGGGATCTTGTTATTGGGATTGAGCGACATGAACTCGGCGGACAACTGGTCCTGGGTATCAAAGCTGACCTTGTGCGCCTCATAAGGCAGCCCGAGCTCTTCGAGCATGATCGAGACCTTGACGCCATTGGGCGTAGGCAACGAATACAGCTGCAGGCGCTCCGGGTGCTGCGCGGGCCATTTGCTGTTGATCGGGAAAGCGGCGAGTGCGTTCATCGAGGAAATTCCTGAGCGGAAAACCCCCATGATAGTCATCTGCTCGGCGTCGTGCATGCGTCATCATCGAGCAATATTGCCTGGCTAAAATCCCCGTGGGCGAACCAAAATGCCCGAATGCACTCTTAACTGCGCTTATCCGGTGAATGGAGGCACCTGGCTATACCGACATGGAACAACCTCAGACGCGCACCGCGCCAATGGGCCGGGCCTGTCAGCCTTAAACCGACGCAAGAAGACTCGAACCTAAATGAAGATCAAGCCTCTGCGCCTTGTGCAACACATCAAACGTTATTCATACATCATGTTACCGCTGCTGCTGGTCACCGCCGGTATTGTCACGGCACTGGATGCCCGTGAAAGCCGCGCGCAACCGGTGGACGGCGTGCAAACCCTGGTATTTCTGCGCCACGGCGAAAAACCTGCCGGAGGCCTGGGCCAACTCAATTGTCAGGGCCTGAACCGTGCGATGAACCTGGCCAGTGTATTGCCGGAAAAATTCGGCAAGGCCGATTTCGTGTTTGCCGCCAACCCGACGCGCAATGTCGAGGAAGGTGAGCTGGACAACTCCTACAGCTACATTCGCCCGCTGATGACCATCAGCCCCAGCGCAATCAAGCTGGGCCTGCCGGTCAACATCAAGTTCTCGGCAAACGACACCAGTGCCCTGGCCGACGAACTGGTCGAAGACAAGTACCACAACGCCACGATCTACACCGCCTGGTCCCACGGTTACCTGCCGGAGTTGATCAACAAAGTCGCCAGTGAAGCGGCTGGCGAAAAGCACACCATCACCGACGACTGGTCCGGCAGCGACTATGACTCGCTGTACGTGCTGACCCTCACCTGGCACAACGGCAAGGCCTCGCTGCTCAGTCGCAACTACAAGCAGGGGCTCGATAATGGTGAGCAAACCTGCCCCAACCCGACCCAGGTCAGCGCAGATACCTGAAGGTTGAGCGTCAGACGCGTATGATGCTGCGCTATTGACTCATCGGCGGAACATCTCCATGTCCAACCTCTCTTCTGCCCAGCCCAACCGGGGCTGGTCGTTCTGGTGCAAACCTGCGCTGTTTCTCCTGGTGGCCTGCATCGGCCTCTACTACGTGAAATGGTCACCCTACTACCTCAAGGCCTTTGTCGCGGCTGACAACCACAGCATCGGCGCCTCGATTCTCAATGACCAGCAAAGCTCGCCCCTCGCGGCGGCGCTGGCCTATGCCCAGGTGTATTTTCTGGCGATCTGGAAAGCCGCCGTGCTGGCGGTCATCCTGGGTTCCCTGCTGCAAGTGCTGATCCCGCGCGACTGGCTGCTGCGCCTGTTCGGCCGCGCCGGCCTGGGATCGACCCTGCGCGGCGGGCTGTTCGCCTTGCCGGGGATGATGTGCAGTTGCTGCGCGGCGCCAGTGGCGGCAGGCATGCGCCGTCAGCAGGTGTCGGTGGGCGCGGCCCTGGCGTTCTGGATTGCCAACCCGGTGCTGAACCCGGCCACGCTGGTGTTCATGGGCTTTGTGCTGGGTTGGGGCTTTACCGCGTTGCGCCTGGTGGCGGGGATTGTGCTGGTGGTGGGTGTGTCATTGATAGCGCAACGTATTGCACGCCCGGACCAGGTGCCGGAAGCAGCGCTGGAGGCCGTGGCCGAGGTCAGCACTGCTGAGTCCGAACCCTTCCTGACGCGCTGGTTACGGACGTTGTGGCAGCTGTTCTGGAGCACCATCCCGGTGTATATCCTCGCGGTGCTGATCCTCGGCGCGGCACGGGTCTGGCTGTTCCCCCATGTGGACGGGGCGATGGCCGACAGCCTTGTGTGGCTGGTTCCGCTGGCGATAGTCGGCACGTTATTCGTGATTCCTACGGCGGCCGAGATTCCCATCGTACAAACCATGATGACCCTGGGCATGGGCACCGGCCCGGCCGTCGCCTTGCTGATGACCCTGCCGAGCGTAAGCCTGCCGTCGCTGCTGATGCTGCGCAAGGATTTCGATGCGCGGGTGCTGGTGACGGTGGCCGGGCTGACCATGTTGATGGGAGTGGTGTGCGGGTTGATCGGGGCGGTGATTCTTTAGACGTTGAGTGGGCTGATGACCCTTTCGCGGGCTTGCCCGCGAAGGGGCCTTCGAATCTGCCAATCAACCGCGCCGAGCACCACGCTCACGCAAGTATTCCACCACCGCACCCTGCTCCCCGGCAAACTCGATCCGCGCCCCTTTGTTCTCGCGCTGAAACGCATACATCGGGTCGTAATACTCGCGCAACAAGCCTTCGATCCACACGCGGTGCAGGTCCACTGCCCCGCTGCGTACCTGTTCCGCCAGGGCGTCCTGCAAAATCGCCTGCAGCCGCTGAAAGCGTTCGCCGCCCAGGCGCTTATGGATATTGGCAAGGCTTTGAGTCAGACGTTCGGCAAACAATGCCTGGCCATTTTCACCCAATACCTCAATGAACTCGGCGCACAGGTCGACCACATAATCGCGCAGGATGCGCTCGACGCGACCTTCAACGCTGTCTTCAAGCCACACCATCGGGAACGTCTGCATACCTTTGTGTAACGGCAGCGGCAGCGCGCAGCTGCCGATCATGCGGCTCTCGTCCTCGACCACGAACTGTTCGATGCCCGCCGCGCGTTTTTTGAGCACGTCCACCGCGAGGCGGTTTTCGAAGTCGATATTGGAAGGCTGCGCCGTGGCGCGCTTGCCGAAGCTGGAGCCGCGATGGTTGGCATGGCCTTCCAGGTCCAGGGCGTTGCGTAACTGACCGAGCACTTCGGTCTTGCCGGTGCCGGTCATGCCGCCGAGCAGAACAAAATCACATTGGGCAGTCGCCTGGTCCAGCGTATCCAGTAGGAAAGTACGCATGGCCTTGTAGCCACCACCGACACGCGGGTACTCGATACCCGCTTCGGTCTTCAGCCATTGCTGCACAATCTGCGAGCGCAACCCGCCGCGAAAGCAGTACAGGTAGCCCTGTGGATTGGCCTGGGCGAACTGTGCCCATTGCTCGATACGCTCGGCCTTGACCGTCCCCGACACCAGCTCATGGCCCAGAATAATTGCGGCGTGCTGGCCTTGCTGCTTGTAGCAGGTGCCGACCCGCTGGCGCTCTTCGTCGGTCATCAACGGCAGGTTGACCACGCCGGGGAACGCGCCCTTGGTGAACTCGACCGGCGCGCGGGTATCCATCATCGGCCGGTCGTTGAGGAAGATGTCGCGGTAATCGGTGATATCCGTTGCCATCAAATCACCTCTACCGCGTGTGTCTGTCGCTCAAGCAGTTCGCCAATGGACTCGAGGGCCAGGCCCAGTTCAGCGGCCACCGCGTGGAACTCGGCGTCGCCTTCGGGCGTGACGGCGATCAGCAAGCCACCGCTGGTTTGCGGATCGCACAGCACGCGCTTGTGCAATTCCTGCACACGCCCGACCTTGCTGGCGTAGCTGTCGAAGTTGCGCAAGGTGCCACCGGGTACGCAGCCCTGGTCCAGGTAGTACTCGACGCCTGGCAGGCGTGGGACTTTTGCATATTCGATGCGGGCGGTGAGGCCGCTGCCGTCGGCCATTTCCACCAGATGTCCGAGCAAGCCGAAACCGGTGACATCGGTCATGGCAGTCACCCCGGCCAGCTTGCCGAAGCGGCTACCGGGTTTGTTGAGGGTACACATCCAGTCGCGGGCCAGGCCGATGTCGGCCTCGCGCAACTTGCCCTTCTTTTCGGCGGTAGTGAGGATGCCGATGCCCAAGGGTTTGGTCAGGTACAGCTTGCACCCTGCGGTGGCGGTGTCGTTGCGTTTCATATGGCGCTTTTGCACGATGCCGGTCACGGCCAGGCCGAAGATCGGTTCCGGCGCGTCGATGGAGTGCCCACCCGCCAGGGGGATGCCGGCGGCATCGCATACCGCGCGACCGCCACGAATGACTTCGCGGGCAACTTCCGGAGCCAGCACGTTCACCGGCCAGCCAAGAATGGCGATGGCCATCAACGGGTCGCCGCCCATGGCGTAGATGTCGCTGATGGCGTTGGTGGCAGCGATGCGGCCGAAGTCGAAGGGATCGTCGACAATCGGCATGAAAAAGTCCGTGGTGGATACCACGCCGCGTTCGTCGTCGATGGCGTACACCGCCGCATCATCGCGTGAAGCGTTGCCCACCCAGAGGTTGGGATCGAGGTTTTGTGCGCCACTGCCGGCCAGAATCACCTCCAGCACCTGAGGCGAGATCTTGCAACCGCAACCTGCACCATGGCTGTACTGCGTAAGTCGAATCTGCTCGCTCATGGAAAACCTCTGACTATCGTGTGGGAGAATTCTACCAGATAGCCAAAAGCCAACCGCGCTCCAATGAACACGGCCGGCTTTTCAGATCAAGCGTTACTGCCGGGCAGCGAGCAAACGCGCGTGCCGGTTACGTCGGGCAATGTTCAGGCATTCGATCGCCGCCGAGAACGCCATCGCTGCATACACGTAGCCTTTTGGCACATGGGCGCCGAAGCCTTCGGCGATCAGCGTCATGCCGATCATGATCAGGAAACCCAGGGCCAGCATCACCACGGTCGGGTTGTCGTTGATGAACTTGGCCAAGGGTTCGGCCGCCACCAGCATCACGATCACCGAGGTCACCACGGCAATGATCATGATCGGCAAGTGTTCGGTCATGCCCACTGCCGTGATGATGCTGTCGATGGAGAACACCAGGTCGAGCAGCAGGATCTGCCCGATGGCGGCAGCAAAGCCTATGGCAACCGTATTGCCAACGCTGGTTTTCTCTTCGGGCGCCGGGTCCATGCTGTGGTGGATCTCGGTGGTTGCCTTCCACACCAGGAACAGACCACCGGCGATCAGGATCATGTCCTTCCACGAAAAGGCCTGGCCGAACACTTCGAACACCGGCGCCGTCAGTTGCACGATAAAGGCGATGGTGCTCAGCAGGCCCAGGCGCAATATCAGCGCCATGCTGATGCCAATGCGCCGCGCCTTGGCCCGATGCTGCTCAGGCAGTTTGTTGGTGAGGATCGAGATGAAGATCAGGTTATCGATGCCCAGCACGATTTCCATGACGATCAAGGTGGCCAGCGCGATCCACGCGGTGGGGCTGGCGGCCAGTTGTAAAAGATAATCCATAGGTCAGTCCTGACGTTGTGCTGGGAAATTAGGTTTCTTGGGTGTTCGATTCAGCGTCTTTTTCTGCCTGATCATCCTTTTTCTGCGGACTGATCAGGCCTTGGGTCGCTTCACTCAATGCCTGTTCGGCGGCCTTCTGGGTGTCATCGATGGCTTGCTTGGCCGATTCGGTGGCCTTGCCCAACACCTGCTGCGCGCTTTTCTCGACCTGATCACAACCGCTGATCACCACCAATGAAAGCGCAAGCAGCGACGCCGCGCCCAGGGAATTGAGTTTCATGATGTATTCCTCGTTAGAACCCTTGGGGCCAAATAGTGGCCCCGCGATAGCGAGGCATTCTATGCAGGTGAACAGTTCAGGAAAATTCGTATTTTTCTAACGTATACTTCGTTTTTTACGAAGTGTAGACGGCGATGCTCAATTATCGACAGTTACATTATTTCTGGGTGGTGGCGAAGACGGGCAGCATCGTGCGCGCCTGCGAACAACTGAACCTCACGCCCCAAACCATCAGCGGGCAGATCAGCCTGTTGGAACAGACCTTTGGCATCGACCTGTTTCAGCGGGTGGGGCGCCAGTTGGAGCTGACCGAAGCCGGGCGCCAGGCCCTGCCCTACGCCGAGCAGATGTTCCAGACCGGGAATGAGTTGGAGGCGATGCTGCGCGCGCAACCCAATGAGCAGCAGATTGTGTTTCGCGTCGGGGTGGCGGATGTGGTGCCCAAGTCCATCGTGTACCGCCTGATCGCTCCCACCATGGAGCTGAGCGAACCGCTGCGCATCACGTGCCGTGAAGACAAACTCGAACGGTTATTGGCCGACCTGGCGATCCAGCGCCTGGACCTGGTGATTTCCGACAGCCCGATGCCTACTCACCTGGACATCAAGGGCTACAGCCAGAAGCTGGGGGAATGTGGCATCAGTTTTTTTGCCACCCATGCGTTGGCCGAGCGCCATGGCGGCGCGTTCCCTGAATGTTTGCACGGCGCACCGTTGTTGATCCCCGGCGCGGAGACAGTGGTGCGCAGCCGCTTGCAGCGCTGGTTTGCCGATCAGCAGATCCAACCCAGGATCATCGGCGAGTTCGACGACAGCGCCTTGATGCAGGCATTCGGCCAGTCCGGCAGCGGCATCTTTATCGCCCCCAGCGTGATCGCCGATGAAGTGGTGCGCCAGTACGGCGTGGCACTGATCGGCCAGACCGACGCGGTGACCGAATCCTTCTACGCCATCTCGGTGGAGCGCAAGGTCAAGCACCCCGGCATCGTGGCGATTACCGAAGGCGCCCGACGCGAACTGTTTACCGCCCTGCCCTGAACACACGGTGGGAGCGAGTTGGCAAATCTGACGGTGCCGGTGACGGAATGACGCAGCAAACGGGACTCGTCCTACAGCATGCTAGACTTCGCGCCTGCTTCCTACAGTACTTTCTCCCTGCAATGCTGTGCCCACTAAAAAAACTAGAGACAATCGTTTATGACTGCTGCCCCTTCCCTGCTGCAACGTTTAATGCGCGTCAGCCTGGTCACCCAAATCATCATCGGCCTGATCGCTGGCATTGTGCTGGCCCTGTTGCTGCCAGAGGCCGCCAAGGCCACCGGCTTTATCGGTAAAGTATTCGTCACGGCCCTGAAGGCCGTCGCGCCGATACTAGTGTTCGTACTGGTGATGGCGTCTATTGCCAATCATAAACACGGTCAGGAAACCCATATCCGACCGATCCTGTTCCTGTATTTACTGGGTACCTTTGCCGCTGCCGTGGTCGCAGTGGTTGCCAGCATGATGTTCCCATCTTCCCTGGTCCTGGCTACCCATGACGCCACCGTAAGCGCCCCCGGCGGTATCGGCGAGGTGCTGCAAAGCCTGCTGCTCAGCGTGGTGGATAACCCGGTCAGCGCACTGATGAATGCCAACTTCATTGGCATCCTGGCCTGGGCCATTGGCATGGGCATTGCCATTCGCCATGCAGGCGACACCACCCGCACGGTGCTCGACGACCTGTCCAACGGCGTAACGCTGATCGTACGCGTAGTGATCCGCTTCGCCCCGCTGGGGATCTTCGGCCTGGTCGCCTCGACCCTGGCCACCTCCGGCTTCGGCGCCCTGCTCGGCTATGCCCATCTGCTGGTGGTACTGATCGGCTGCATGCTGTTCGTGGCGCTGGTGATCAACCCGGCCATCGTTTTCTGGAAACTGCGCCGTAACCCTTACCCGCTGGTGTTGCTGTGCCTGCGCGAAAGCGGTATCACCGCGTTCTTCACTCGCAGCTCGGCGGCCAATATTCCGGTGAACCTGGCGTTGAGCAAACGCCTGGGCCTGCATGAAGACACGTATTCGGTGTCGATCCCACTCGGCGCCACGATCAACATGGCCGGTGCGGCAATCACGATCACTGTACTGACCCTGGCGGCCGTGCATACCCTGGGCATCGCCGTAGACCTGCCCACCGCCGTGCTGCTCAGTGTGGTCGCGGCCATCTGTGCCTGTGGAGCATCGGGGGTGGCCGGCGGCTCGCTGCTGCTGATTCCGCTGGCGTGCAGCCTGTTCGGCATTCCGAGTGAAATTGCCATGCAGGTGGTGGCTGTCGGCTTCATCATCGGCGTGTTGCAGGACTCGGCGGAAACCGCGCTCAACTCGTCCACCGATGTGTTGTTCACCGCAGCGGCGTGTTTGGACAAGGATGCACAGCCGGCTTAGACACCGGCAATAAAAAAGCCCGGGACCGTTCGTTGAAGAACGCTCCCGGGCTTTTTTGTGGGTGCTTAGAAAGCGCCCATGTAATCACGCTTGCCCACTTCGACGCCGTTGTGACGCAACAACGCGTAAGCGGTGGTGACGTGGAAGAAGAACTGCGGCAGGCCGTAGGTCAGCAGATAGGACTGGCCGCTGAAGCGCTTCTCTTTCGGGGTGCCCGGGCGAGTGACGATCTCGATGCCTTCCTTGCCGTCGATTTGCTCAGGCTTGATGGTGTCGACGAAGGCCAGCACTTTGGCGATCAACGCTTGCAGGTCGGCGAAGGTGACTTCGCTGTCTTCGTACTTGGGCACTTCAATCTCGGCCAGGCGTGCGCTGACACCTTTGGCGAAGTCCACGGCGATCTGTACCTGACGCACCAGTTGGAACATGTCCGGGAACAGACGCGCCTGCAGCAAGGCGTTCGGCTCGATGTTTTTGGCGCTGGCGTGGGCTTCGGCTTTGTTCAGCACATCGCTCAGGGCGTTGAGCATTTGCTTGAAGACTGGGATGGAAGCGGCATACAGGGAAATAGTCATGTCAGTCTCACGGTAATGGCAGGGTTGGAACCAGCGGCGATTATAGCCATGCCTGCCGCTTGTCTTTTATTTTTTCCGGCTTAGGCTAGGGGATTCACTGCATAGGGAACGCGCGATGACCGCCGAGCACGACACCGACACCCCTGAGCCGCGCCTGAACAGCACGGAAATCCGCGTCCTGGGCTGCCTGATCGAGAAACAGGCAACCAACCCGGAGACCTACCCCCTGAC
Source organism: Pseudomonas sp. 37 R 15 (assembly GCF_900004865.1). Classification (NCBI taxonomy): domain Bacteria; kingdom Pseudomonadati; phylum Pseudomonadota; class Gammaproteobacteria; order Pseudomonadales; family Pseudomonadaceae; genus Pseudomonas; species Pseudomonas sp. 37 R 15. The sequence goes on from NZ_CVTV01000054.1 coordinate 85,078, forward strand.
CCTTAACGCCCTGGTGCTGGCCTGTAACCAGAAGACCAGCCGCGAACCGGTGACCAACCTCAGCCAGGGCCAGGTTGGCCAAAGCTTGCGCGTGCTCGAAGGCCAGGGTTTTACCCGGCTGGTCATGGGCAGCCGCGCCGACCGCTGGGAACACCGCGTCGACAAAGCGCTTGAACTGGTACCGGCGCAGGTGATCCTGATCGGGCTGCTGTTCCTGCGCGGGCCGCAGACGGTCAACGAGTTGCTGACGCGCAGCGGGCGCATGCATGACTTTGAAGACGCCGAGCAAGTGGTGCATCAACTGGAACGTCTGATTGGCCGCGGTTTGGCGGTGTTGGTGCCACGCCAGGCGGGGCAGCGCGAGGATCGGTATACCCATGCGCTGGGCGACCCGGCGGATATCGAAGCGATTATTGCGGCGCGCGCAAATCCGGTGGAGCGTGGCGGCGGGGCGGTCTCCTTGGAGCGCATTGAAGAGCTGGAAGCGCGGATTGCGGCGCTGGAAGAACGCCTGACACAGTTGGAACAGGCCTGACGAGATTCAACCCTGCGCGAATGCCAGTCAATTAAGCGTACACCACCGTCTGTAGGAGCGAGCTTGCTCGCGAAAAACGTCAACGATAACGCGTGTTTTCTGAATGAACGCGGTGCCAGTGAGTTTTTCGCGAGCAAGCTCGCTCCTACAGGGCGTCAGCTCCGGGCGAAGGCCACCGCCGCCTCGAACTGCTCCTGCGTAGGACGCACGCCGGTATACAGCACAAACTGCTCCAGCGCCTGGATCGCAATCACTTCAAGCCCGGTAATCACCCGCTTGTTCTTGGCACGCGCACGCACGATCAAGGGCGTTTCAGCGGGGATCGCGACGACATCGAACACCGTCTCGGCGTTATCCACCGCATCGGCCGCAAATGCCAGCTGATTCGCTTCCGCCCCGCCGGTCATGCCAATCGGCGTCACATTAACCAGCATCTGCGGACGTAACTCGCCCAGTTCAGCCTGCCATGCATACCCCAGGTTCTGCGCCAGAGCCCTGCCCGCCGCTTCGTTGCGCGCCACGATCACACCATTGGCGTAACCGCCATCACGCAAGGCACTGGCCACGGCCTTGGCCATGCCGCCACTGCCACGCAGGGCGAAGCTCGAACCTTGGGGTACCTGATGCTTTTTCAGCAGTTGCTCAACGGCGATGTAATCGGTGTTGTAGGCCTTGAGACGGCCGTCGGTGTTGACGATGGTGTTCAGCGAATCGATGGCTTGAACCGAATCGTCTAGTTCGTCCACTAAAGCGATGGCAGCTTCCTTGAACGGCATGGACACGCCACAGCCGCGAATACCCAGCGCTCGTATGCCGCCGATCGCGCCAGGCAAGTCCTGGCTGCTGAAGGCCTTATAGTAGAAATTCAGGCCCAACTGCTCATACAGATGGTTGTGGAAACGCAGGCCGAAATTTCCAGGACGCGCCGATAGTGACATGCACAGCCGGGTGTCCTTATTGGGGTGCATCTGCATGGGTAGCTCCTTGAAGTAAGCAAATCGGTACAGACCTTACACAACCTTTACCTATTGGCTGTGCTGTTTTTCAGAAATACGTTGTCTTAAAAGTATCCCCGCGACAATCCTTGAGTCTATTGATTGCAGACCACAAGCGCAGGGGCTAACCGAGGAAAGATCATGATGCGTAAAGTCCCCAGGATTGCTTTGCTTATTGGCGCACTCGCTATGGCAGGCCAAGCTTCCGCTCACGGTGGTGGGTGGGGCGGCCCGGCCGTGTTGGGTGCGCTTGTCGGTGCAGCCGTCGTCGGCTCCGTGGTTGCCAGCCAGCCTCGTGAGGTCTACGTACAGCAACAACCGGTGTACGTGCAGCCGCAGCCGGTGTATGCCGCTCCGCCGCCGGTCTACTACGCACCGCCGCCGCCAGTGTATGTGCAGCAACAGGTTTATTACCGTCCGGCACCCGTCTATTACGGCCCGCCACGGGGCTATGGCTACTATGGCCCGCCCCACGGCTACTATCGCCACGGCTGGTAACCGTCCATCGGTGCACATGCAACAGGCCTCGCCCACACGCGGGGCCTTTTTTTGCCGCAAAGTCTGTATTTATCCTGCCAAGGTCGTTGTGAGGACAATGCTTGAGCGCCGATCCCACATCATCAGGTTGGGATCGCCTCTTGATCGCCCCCTACGAACGCTGTCATGTTTGTGTCACCAAGCCGTTTCAGTATCGATTCTGTCCACTCAATAACAATTAAGGACGATTGACCATGCCCACGCAAAATCCGCACCGCACCGCTGGCCTCTGTACGTCCAGCAAGGTCTACAGCGCCCTGACAGAACTCAAGCACCTGGAAGGCCACCGCAGCGCAAAGTTCCTGGCATTGCTGGCTGAAAGCCTGGTGCGCAAAGGCTTGCTCAGCGAACAGGAAGTGGTGCACATGCTCGATCAGGTGGTGGATTGACGTCTGGCATTGATGTCGACTATCGAGCCAGGTGATTTTTCCTCGGCGCCGGCGCACCGTAAGGTGACCTCCATAACGTTTGGAGGTACTTATGCCCACTGTTCAGATCATGTCCGTCATCGGCAGCGCCGTTCCCGCCCCTCTTCGCAAGCTGGGCCTGCTCGCCTGCTGGTACGTGGTCAGCGATGGCGAGCCCATCAGCGGCCCGCTCACCTCGTTATCCGATGCCCAGATGCAACGCCAGCTGGCAGCCGGCTACAGGCTTGAAGCCTAGGGCAGCGGCAGCTTGACGCGCGGCTTGGTTTCGACAAACAACGCCCAGCAGGACATGAACAGCGCCGCGACCAGCGGCCCGATCACGAAACCATTCAGGCCAAACACCGACAGCCCGCCCAGGGTCGAGATCAGGATCAGGTAATCCGGCATCTTGGTGTCCTTGCCCACCAGAATCGGGCGCAGTACGTTGTCCACCAGGCCGATCACGAACACGCCGAACAATGCCAGCACAACGCCCTGCCAGATCGAACCGCTCAACAGGAAGTAAGCGGCCACCGGCCCCCAGACAATCCCGGCGCCCACCGCAGGCAGCAGCGACAGAAACGCCATCAATACCGCCCAGAGCAACGCGCTGGGAATATCCAGGAACCAGAAGATCAAGCCCCCCAGCGCACCTTGGGTCACGGCTACCAGCACGTTGCCCTTGACCGTGGCCCGCACCACCCGGTTGAACTTGAGTTGCAGGCGACGCTTTTGCGGCTCGGCCAACGGCACCGCCGTGCGCACCTTGCGGACCAGCTCCGGGCCGTCGCGCAGCAGGAAAAACAGCAGGTACAGCATGATGAAGAAGCTCACCAGGAAATCGAACGTGCCCTGGCCGAAGCTGAACGCCTGGGAAGCGAAGAACTGGCTGCCCTGCATCGCGCCCTTGACCACCTTCTCGCGCAGGCCTTCCAGGTTGCCCATGCCAAAACGGTCCAGCAGGTGCTGGAAATACGGCGGCAGGAAATGCTTGAACTGCTCGATATAACCGGCCACATCCAACTTGCCGCTTTCGACGTTCTTATAGAGCGTGGCGCCCTCTTGCACCAGCAAGGCGCTGGTAATGATCACCGGCAAAATCGCGATCACCAGGCACACCAACAAGGTGGTCAGGGAGGTCAGGTTGCGGTTCCAGCCAAAGCGCTGTTGCAGGCGGCGCTGCATGGGCGCGAAGATGATGCCGAGGATTACCGCCCAGAACACCGCGCCGTAGAACGGCAGCAATATCCAGATAAAGGCGACAGTGACCAGGGCCAGGAGTAACAGCAAGGTCTTGAATTGCAGATTGGTTTGATTCATGTCCGATCCATGTCAAAAAAGCACGGGGCCGGTGTCGGCCCTGTTGCTTAGTCCGCAGCGCAACCTGGGAGTGCCCTGGTTTATCGAACAAGCATAGATCGGCTTAACCAGACGTGGATCAATGCATCGCGCCCTGCCCTGCACTACCCTCGCGCTTTTTTTGCGACGTACGCACCATGCCCCCGATAATCGCCCCCGAACTGCTCGCTCCCGCCGGCACATTGAAGAACATGCGTTACGCCTTCGCCTATGGCGCCGATGCGGTGTACGCCGGCCAGCCGCGCTACAGCCTGCGCGTGCGCAACAATGAATTCGACCACGCCAACCTGGCCCTCGGGATCCAGGAGGCCCAATCACAGGGCAAGCGCTTCTACGTGGTGGTGAACATTGCGCCGCACAACGCCAAGTTGAAGACCTTCCTCAAGGACCTGACGCCCGTGGTCGCCATGGGCCCGGATGCGCTGATCATGTCCGACCCGGGGCTGATCATGCTGGTGCGCCGGCATTTTCCGCAGATGCCGATTCACTTGTCGGTGCAAGCCAACACCGTCAACTGGGCCAGCGTGGAGTTCTGGCAGCAACAGGGCATCTGCCGGGTGATCCTGTCGCGGGAGCTGTCCCTGGAAGAAATCGGCGAGATTGGCCAGCAGGTGCCGGCCATGGAGCTGGAGGTGTTTGTGCATGGCGCCCTGTGCATGGCCTATTCCGGGCGGTGCCTGCTGTCGGGCTATATGAACAGGCGCGACGCCAACCAGGGTAGCTGCACCAATGCGTGCCGCTGGAAGTACCAGGCCAGCGCGGCGGTGGAAAATGCCACGGGTGAGATCGTCCAGGCCGTTGAACCGACGCTGGGCCTCGGTACGCCGACCGACCAGGTATTCCTGTTGCAGGAAGCCCATCGCCCCGATGAACAGATGCCCGCGTTCGAAGACGAACACGGCACCTACATCATGAACGCCAAGGACTTGCGCGCCGTGCAGCATGTGGAGCGCCTGACCCAGATGGGCGTGCATTCGCTGAAGATCGAAGGCCGCACCAAATCGCACTTCTATTGCGCGCGCACCACCCAGGTGTATCGCCGGGCAATCGATGATGCGGTGGCCGGTCGCGCCTTTGACCGCCGCTTGATGACCGACCTCGAATCCCTGGCCCAACGCGGTTACACCGAAGGCTTTCTGCGCCGCCATGTGCACGATGAATACCAGAACTACCAGCACGGCAGCTCCGTCTCCGAGCGCCAGCAGTTTGTCGGTGAACTGACCGGCGAACGCCGGGGCGAGCTGGCCGAGGTCAAGGTGAAGAACCGCTTCGCCGTGGGCAATCATCTGGAATTGATGACGCCGGCCGGCAACTTCCACTTTGACCTGGCCTCGTTGCATAACGCAAAGGGCGACGCCATTGAGGTAGCGCCGGGTGACGGGCACACGGTCTACGTGCCCTTGCCGGCCGAGGCGGGCCTGGATTTTGGCCTGTTGATGCGCGATCTGTGAACGATCAAATCCTGAACTGACCCACCAACTGCCCCAGGCGCTGCCCCAGATCCGCCAGGCTGCGGGACGTCTGGGCGCCGAGTTGGGTTTCATCGGCCACGCTGTCTACCGCCGCGGCAATCTGGTGCACGCTGCGGTTGATTTCCTCGGCCACGGCGGTTTGCTCTTCGGCGGCGCTGGCGATCTGCGCGTTCATGGAGTTGATGGTGCCGATCAACTGGGCCATGGTGTCCAGCGATGCCCCGGCCTGGTTGGCCTGGGACGAAGTGCCGTCACCGGCGTCGCTGGAGCGGCGCATGGCGTCCACGGCAGCCTCGGTGCCTTTTTGCAGGCGGTCGATCATGCCCTGGATTTCCTGGGTGCTGGTCTGGGTGCGGCTGGCCAGGGCGCGCACTTCATCGGCAACCACGGCAAAGCCCCGCCCGGCCTCACCGGCGCGCGCAGCTTCAATCGCTGCGTTCAACGCCAGCAGGTTGGTTTGTTCGGCAATCGAGCGGATCACGCCAAGCACGCTGACAATCGAAGACACGTCCTGCTGCAGACTGTCGAGGGACACCCCGCTGCTGCGGATATCGTTCACCAGCGCATGGATCTGCGCGATGCTGCCGTCCACTACGCGCTTGGCGGCCTGGCCCTCGGCATCGGTCTGCTGCGCGGCAACGGCAGCGCCCTGGGCACTGCGCGCCACTTCATGGGCGGCGGACGACATCTGATTGATCGCGGTGGCGACCTGGTCGGTTTCGTGACGCTGGCGTTCCATGGCGGTTTCCGAACGCTGGGCTTGCTCGGACACCTGGCTCACCAGGCCGGTGAGTTGCGCGGTCATTTCGGTGATCTGGCGGACCAGCCCGTGGACCTTGTCGACAAACCGGTTGAACGCGCCAGCCAGGTCGCCGAGTTCGTCCTGGCTGGTAATGGCCAGGCGGCGCGTCAGATCACCTTCGCCGGCGGCGATATCGTCCAGGTTGGCTTTCATCAGGCTCAGTGGGCGCAGGATCGTGTTGGCCACCAACAGGCCGACGGCGGCGATCACCAACAACACCACGGCCGCCACACCGAGGATGCTCAACAGCACGCCCTCCATGCGCTCGTGGACCTTGGCCTCGACCACCGCGACCTGGGCTTCGATGCCATCGAGGTTGACCGAGGTACCGATGACCATGTCCCACTTGGGCAGGTATTCGGTGTAGCCGAGCTTGGGCACCAGCTCGGTCTGGCCGGGCTGGGTCGAGCTGTATTGCAGGTAGTGGGTGCCGTCCTTGCCGACGTTGACCAGGTCGCGGTTGACGTAGACGCCGTTGGGGTCGCGGTTGTCCTTGAAGCTCTTGCCCACGCCGTCCGGACTGTTGCCCTTGAACAGGCGGATGGTCTCGGAATCGTAGCCGAAGAAGTAGCCGTCCTTGCCGTAGCTGGTGCTGGACAGCAACTTGACCACCTGCGCCCGCGCCACCGTATCACCGGGGGCAGCGGCGTCGTAGAGCGGCTTGATGGTGGTCATGACCACCTCGACATACCCTTTCAGGGTGGCCTTGGCGTCGTTGAGCAGGCGCTGGCGGGTTTCATCCACTTCGTTGCGCGCCTGGCCCTGCAGCATCCACACAGTGGTCAGGCTGATGACCAGGGCGAACAGCAGCACCGGCACGACGGCAAGGGACAGGACTTTGGCCTTGAGGCTCAGACGCATGGCTTTTCTCTCTTATTAGGGGCGACTTGAGAGGTTAGCGGCCAAATGCGTGATTTCTGTAGGAGCGAGCTTGCTCGCGAAGGTCGTCAACGATAACGCGTGCAGTCTGGATGAACGCGTTATCTGGGCGTTTTTCGCGAGCAAGCTCGCTCCTACAGTGAGGTGAGGGAGCTGATGTCAGAGCGTCATCGCCGCCAGCCAGCCAAACGCCAGCAGCGGTAGGTTGTAGTGCAGGAAAGTCGGCACCACGGTGTCCCAGATATGATGGTGCTGGCCGTCGATATTCAGGCCGGAGGTCGGACCGAGGGTGGAATCGGAGGCCGGTGAACCGGCGTCGCCCAACGCGCCGGCGGTGCCGACGATGCACACGATCGCCACCGGACTGAAGCCCAGTTGCACACACAACGGCACGAAAATCGCGGCCAGGATCGGCACCGTGGAAAACGACGAACCGATGCCCATGGTCACCAACAGCCCCACCAGCAGCATCAACAGCGCCCCTACTCCACGGCTATGGCCGATGAACGCCGCCGAGGTTTCCACCAGGGAGCGCACATCACCGGTGGCCTTGAGCACTTCGGCAAAGCCCGACGAGGCGATCATGATGAAGCCGATCATCGCCATCATCTTCATGCCTTCGGTGAACAGGTCATCGGTGTCGCGCCAGCGCACGATGCCCGACACCGAGAAAATCAGGAACCCGGCCAACGCACCGATGATCATCGAGTCCAGCCACAGTTGAATGATGAACGCCGAGGCAATCGCCAGGCCGGCCACCAGCAGGGTCAACGGGTTGTACTGCACCGCCACCTGCTCGACACGCTCGATTTTCTCCAGGTCGTACACGCGTTTTTTGCGATAGCTGATAAACACCGCCACCAGCAGCCCGACCACCATGCCCAGCGCGGGCAGGCTCATGGCATGGGTCACGTTGACCTGGCTGATGTCCACGCCGCTCTTGGCCACGTTGGCCAGCAGGATCTGGTTGAGAAAGATATTACCGAAGCCCACCGGCAGGAACATGTACGGCGTGATCAAGCCGAACGTCATGACGCAAGCGATCAGGCGGCGATCCAGTTGCAGCTTGGTCAGCACATATAGCAACGGCGGCACCAGCAGCGGGATGAACGCGATGTGAATCGGCAGGATGTTCTGTGAAGCGATCGCCACCGCCCAGAGCAGGCCGATCAGCAACCATTTGACGTGGTTGCCGCCGCTGGCTTCCTGGCGATCGACCAGCAACAGCGCTTTGTCCGCCAGGGCATGGGCCAGGCCGGACTTGGCAATCGCCACCGCGAAAGCGCCGAGCAAGGCGTAGGACAAAGCCACCGTCGCACCGCCACCCAAGCCGCTGTTAAACGCCTTGAGCGTGGCGTCGATCCCCAACCCCCCGGTCAAGCCGCCCACCAGGGCGCCCACAATAATGGCGATGACCACATGCACACGGGACAGGCTGAGCACCAGCATGGTGCCGACTGCGGCGATAACAGCGTTAATCATGGTTACCTCAAGACAGAAACATAAAAGACAGGCATGCCCGCGCCGCAGCGGCCATTGAAGGCGCTGCCGGCGTACGGGCTCAAAGAGGTCTTATTAGAGGGCGCGCACTTTGCAGCAGCCGGCCGGCCATGTCAAAAAGCTGTGACCCTGGGCAGGTTTAAATTGACTGTTTGAATAAAGAAAAACCGCGCGCAGCCGATAACGGTTTTTCTATGTGTATTCAGGTAAGGATGTCCCGATGTCGCTCAGGCAGCTCTCCATTCAATGGAAAATCACCCTGCTCGCGGGCCTTTGCCTGCTGGGAATCGTGACCCTGCTGGTGGGTCTTTCGCTGTATCGCATGGCGCAGAGTTCCGAGCAGGTCAAGGCTTCGAGCATGCAGATGCTCGATGAAGCCGCCCAGGCGCGTATCGAGGCTCAAGGTGAAGTGCAGGCGCTGGGCATTCGTCAGCAGTTCATGGATGCCTACCAATACGGCCATGGGTTTTCGCGTCAGGTGCTGTTTTTGCGCGAGCAGGCGGAAAAACGCTTTCTGGATGCTTTCGACACCCGCGAAGACCTGACCCGTCAAGTTCGCGCCGCACTGCAGGCCAACCCCGACCTGCTGGGTTTGTCCCTGGTGTTCGAAGCCAATGCGCTGGATGGCAAGGATGAACTTTTCGCCAACCAGGCGGAACTGGGCAGTAACGACAAAGGCCGCTTCGCCCTGTACTGGTCGCAACCGACGCCCGGCAAAATCACCTCCATGGCGCTGCCCGAAAGCGACATGACCGACACGTCCGTCAGCCCCAGCGGCGAAAAAGCCAACGCCTGGTTCACCTGCCCGCGCACCACCCTCAAGCCTTGCGTGATCGAACCTTACTTTTATGTGATCGACGGGCAGAACGTGCTGATGACCAGCATTGTCTTCCCGCTGATGGTCAACGGCAAAGTCATTGCCTCGTTATCCGTGGACATCAATCTCGACAGCTTGCAGGCCGTGAGCCAACAGGCCAGCCAGAAGCTCTACGACGGCCAGACCCTGGTCAGCATTCTGAGCCCGACCGGCTTGCTCGCCGGCTACAGCGCGGACGCCAGCAAGCTCAGCCAACGCCTGGACCAGGTCGACCCCGCCAGCGGCGCACAGTTGATCAGTGCCCTGGCGAGCGGCACCGAGATCCGCAGCCTGCGCACCGATCACCAGCTTAAAGTGCTGGCGCCCTTTGCACCGATCCCGGGCGGCAAACCCTGGGGCGTGCTGCTGGACGTACCGCAAAAAGTCCTGGTGGCGCCGGCCGAGGCGCTCAAAGTCCAGTTGGACGCCGACAATACCCGGGGCACCCTGCTCGAACTCGGCCTGGGCCTGCTGGCCGCCGTGATCGGTTTGATCCTGGTGTGGCTGATGGCACGCAGCGTGACCCGGCCGATCCTCGGCGTGGCGCATATGCTCGAGGATATCGCCAGCGGCGAAGGCGACCTGACCCGCCGCCTGGCCTACGACAAACAGGACGAACTGGGCCAACTGGCCGGCTGGTTCAACCGTTTCCTCGACAAGCTGCAGCCGATCATCGCCGAGGTCAAACGCTCGGTGCAGGACGCCCGCGGCACAGCCGACCAATCCGCCGCGATTGCCAGCGAAACCAGCGCCGGCATGGAGCAGCAGTATCGCCAGGTTGACCAGGTGGCCACGGCCTCCCACGAAATGAGCGCCACCGCCCAGGACGTCGCCCGCAGCGCAGCCCAGGCTGCGCAAGCGGCTCGCGATGCCGACCAGTCCACCCGCGACGGCCTGACCGTGATCGATCAGACCACCAGCAACATCGGCTTGCTGGCGGCTGACATGAGCACTGCCATGGCCCAGGTTGAGGGCCTGGCGGGCAACAGCGAAAAAATCGGCTCGGTGTTGGAAGTGATTCGTGGCATCGCCGAGCAGACCAACCTGCTGGCACTCAATGCGGCCATCGAGGCCGCCCGTGCCGGTGAGGCCGGCCGGGGTTTTGCCGTGGTGGCCGACGAAGTGCGCAACCTGGCACGGCGCACCCAGGAGTCGGTGGAAGAAACCCGCGTGGTGATCGAGCAATTGCAAAGCGGCACTCAGGAAGTCGTCGGTGCCATGGGCAACAGTTATCGTCAGGCTCAAGGCAGTGTCGAGCAGGTCGGCCAGGCGGTCACCGCGCTGCGCCAGATCGGTGACGCCGTCACCGTGATCAGCGACATGAACCTGCAAATCGCCAGCGCCGCCGAAGAGCAAAGCGCGGTGGCCGAGGAGATCAACAACAACGTGGCGACGATTCGCGACGTGACCGAGTCGCTGTCGGAACAGGCCAATGAATCGGCGCGGGTGAGCCGGGCGTTGAACAGTCTGGCGAATCAGCAGCAGGGGCTGATGGATCAGTTCCGGGTGTAACGACTCTGGTCCTGGCGCAGGTTCAATGTGGGAGGGGGCATTGCCGTCTGTAGGAGCGAGCCGCTCTTGATCTTGATCTTAGGCGCCCCGTTAAACCACGCTGGCCGAACGCAGGCTTGAATCCTTGGGCAACCCGGCAGGACGCCGGGTTAGCCGCCCCGCGCCATGGATGGCGCGTGGCGGCGGCCCACGGATTCAAGCCTGCGTTCGGGCACACCGAGCCTAAGCGAGGTGCCGAGTGGTGGGGCAAGAGCGTTTTGCTTACTTTTGCGCTGTTCAAAAGTGAGCCGCCGTAAGGGCGGAACCCATAGCAGCCATTACCGCAGAAACGGATATGTACTCGGTCTGATCCAACATCCTGGCCAGCCCGGAGGCCGCCATCGGGGGCAAGCCCCCTCCCACATTTGGATTGTGGAGCATTAGTAATGTGATCATAGGCTGACGAGTAGCAACGGGGGGCAAGTCGAATCGTCGCACCGCCCCTCGCACATTTTTAGATTGGCATTACCGCCTGGGCAATTCGATCAGCGCCTTGAGCCCGCCCAGCTCACTTTCCTGCAACTGCAGTACCCCGCCCCACACTTCGACAATATCGCGCACGATGCCCAGCCCCAGGCCGTGGCCGTCGATCTGTTCATCCAGGCGTGCGCCACGGCTGAACACCTGTTCACGCTGGATCTCTGGAATTCCCGGGCCATCGTCTTCGACCGTCAGCCGGTAGCCGTGCGGCGTCTCACTCACGCTCAGTCGAACTTCGGCGTCCGCCCATTTGCAGGCGTTGTCCAGCAGGTTGCCGAGCAACTCCAGCAGATCTTCCCGGTCCCAGGGCAGTTGCAGGCCGGGGGCGACATGGCAGCTGAGGTCCAGGTGTTCGCCGTGGATCATGCGCAGGGTGGCCAACAGCCCCGGCAGTTCCTTTTCACAGTCGAACAACGCACCCGGCAAGGTTTCACCGGCCAGGCGCGCGCGATTAAGCTCGCGGTTGAGGCGCTGCTGCACCTGTTCAAGCTGATCGCGCAATAACTTGCTCAACTGCGGCTGATCCCTGAGCGCCTCGCTCGACGCGGCACTCAGCATCACCGCCAATGGGGTTTTCAGCGCATGCCCCAGGTTGCCCAGGGCGTTGCGCGAGCGTTTGAGGCTGTCTTCGGTGTGCGCCAGCAAATGGTTGATCTGCGCCACCAGCGGCTCCAGCTCCAGCGGCACCTGGGTGTCCAATTGCGAACGCTGGCCCTGCTGCAATTGCGCAATCTGATTGCGCGCGGTTTCCAGCGGACGCAAGGCGCGGCGCACGGTGATGCGCTGCAACACCAACACCACCAGCAAAGCCGCCAGCCCCAGTACCAGGCCGATATGGCGCATCAGGCGAAAGCTTTCCCGTACCGGCGTGTAGTCCTGCGCCACGCTGATGGAGATCGGTTGGCCGAAGCGTTTGTAGTCCGAGCGCAATACCAACAGTTTCTGGCCTTCAGGCCCCAGTTGCAGGTTGCCCTTGAGCCCGGCCTCGGGAAGCGTCGGCAGTTCCTGGTCCCACAATGAGCGGGAGCGCCAGTGTGTGTCGGCAAAATCAATGCGGAAGTAGTGCCCCGAGAATGGCCGTTGATAGGCCGGTGACAGGCGCTGCTCATCCAGCTGTACGCCGTTGGGCCCACGCACCAGCGCCACCAGCAGGTTTTCGCTGTCGTTGCGCAGCCCCGCCTCCAGGTAGCGCTGCAAACCGGCCTCGAACAGCCACAGGCTGGTTTGCGCCAGCACTACGCCGACGATCACCATCACGCTGATCAACCCCAGGCTCAAGCGCCGTTGGATCGACTTCATGCAGGGCTGGCGCCAAACCGGTAACCCTGGCCGCGCCGGGTTTCGATCACACTGCGCCCCAGCTTGCGGCGCAGATGGTTGACGTGCACTTCCAGCACGTTGGAATCGCGCTCGGTCTCGCCGTCATAGAGATGCTCGGCCAGATGGCTTTTGGACAGGATCTGTTCGGGGTGCAGCATGAAATAGCGCAACAGGCGGAACTCGGCGGCCGTGAGCTGGATCTCGTCACCGTCGCGCAGCACGCACTGGCGGCCTTCGTCCAGGTGCAGGCCGGCGGCTTGCAGGGTCGGTTGGTTGGCATGCCCGTGGGCCCGGCGTAACAGCGCCTGGATGCGCAGGTGCAGCTCTTCGGGGTGAAAAGGCTTGCTCAGGTAATCATCGGCGCCGGCCTTGAGCCCCTCGATGCGTTCTGCCCAGGAATCGCGCGCCGTCAGCACCAGCACCGGCGTGGCCAGGCCAGCCGCGCGCCATTGCGCCAGCACGTCAAGCCCCGGCAAGCCCGGCAGGCCAAGGTCGAGGATGATCAGGTCATAGGGTTCGCTGCGGCCCTGGTACGCCGCGTCGCGTCCATCGGCCAGCCAATCGACGGCATAGCCTTGGCGCTGCAGGCCGGCGAGCAGCTCATCGGCCAGCGGGACGTTGTCTTCCACCAGAAGCAGGCGCATCAGTCTTCCTTATCTTTGATCAATGTACCGTCAGTGGCGTCGAGCTTGATTTCGCGCACGACGCCTTCGGTGGTCACCAGTTCCACTTCATAGGCGTATTGGCCATGCTTGAGCTCCAGCTCCGCCTCCAGCAGCCGGCCCCCAGGGTAGCGTGACATCGCCTTATGCAACAGGAGCTCCAGCGGCAGGATCACGCCCTGCTGTCGCAGCGCCAAGGCTTCATCCTGATTGAGGTCGCGAGCGGCCAGGCTTGAGCAAAAGGCCAGGAGCGCCAGCAGCACCAGACTACCGGCGCGTCGATATAGCGTCATTACGTGTCCTGATGATTCTTGAGAACGTGCCCGGTGAGCGCGTCCAATTCAACATCCCATTCAAGGCCGTGGGCATCTTCCAGTTCGACCTGGTAGATGTACTTGCCGTACTCCTCGTCCAGGTCGGTGCCCAGCAAGGTCGAACCCGGATGCAAAGCCAGGGCGGCGGCTTCAAGCTGATCGAAGGCAACAATTGTAACAGTGCCAGGCAATTTCAGTGGTTTGTCGGGGTCCATTGCCCAGGCCGGCGTGACCGAGGACGCAATGATACCGGCGGCGACCAGCGCTGTGAGGCGCTTCATGATAAGTCTCCGTTTCAGGATGTTTTTCCTACAACGGATTACGGTACGCGCGGCAACTTAACTGAAACTGAATTGCCACCATGGCAATTTGCTGGAGGCGCGCGCTTGCTCTCGCTGGCGCAGCGTTTATAAAGGTTCACGCGGCATCGTTGACATGTTTGGCGAGCTCGCGCCTACGATCGCTTTGACAGAGACCGGTATGACTGCAATCCACATCAAGTTCCCCGCCCTGACGCTCAAGGCCGGCAAACGCGCCTTTGCACGCATTCGTGAACAAGGCCTTGCCCCTGCTGACGTTGGCATCCTTCCGGGCGCGGCCGGCGGCCCCAAGGCCCTGGGCATACAAGGCCTGGACCTGGCGCTATTCGGCGACTGGCTGGCGCGCGCGCCTCGGGAGCGGGCGCTGATCGGTGCTTCCATCGGTTCCTGGCGGTTTGCCAGCGCTTGCCTGCCCGACCCGGTGCAAGGCTTGCTCGACCTGGGCCGCCTATATAACGAACAGCGTTTCGCCAAAGGCGTGACCATGGCCGAAGTCAGCCAGAGCTGTCAGCGCATGCTCGATGACCTGCTGGCCGGCCGCGATGCACACGTACTGAACAACCCCGACTATCGCCTGAACATCATGGTGGTTAAAAGCCATGGCCTGCTCGCCGATGACCATCGCGGCCGGCTGGGGCTGGGCCTGTCATCGGTGATTGCCGATAACCTGCGCGGCCGCGCACGGCTGTCGCGGCATTTCGAACGGCTGATCGTCCACGATCCCCGCCAAGCGCCGCCGGTGCATGCGCTGAAGGATTTCCCGTCGCGCTTCCTAGAACTGCAAATGGGCAACCTGCGCCAGGCGCTGCTGGCGTCCGGCTCGATTCCCATGGTGATGCAAGGTGTGCGCGACCTGCCCGGCGCAGGCGTCGGAACCTACCGCGACGGCGGCCTGTTGGACTACCACCTCGACCTGCCCTACCGCGGCGACGATATCGTGCTGTACCCGCACTTTACCGATCGCGTCATTCCGGGCTGGTTTGACAAGGGACTGCCGTGGCGACGCAGCAACCCACAAGGATTGCAGGATGTCCTGCTGCTGGCGCCGTCAAAGGACTACCTGGCCCGCCTGCCCCACGGCAAATTGCCGGACCGCAGCGACTTCAAGCGCTTCATGGGCGATGACCCGAGTCGCAACAGGTACTGGCAGACGGCAATGAGCGAGAGTCGGCGGTTGGGGGATGAGTTCCTGCAGTTGGCGGACAACGGTGGCCTGGGCGAGCGTTTGCAAGCACTTTGACCCAGCGGTATGCGCGGCGACAGGTCAAGCTGTTAAACTCGCCGCCTGCCAGATACCTGACCGAGCTGAAAATACCGTGGAAATCTTCAAAGAGTTTACGTTCGAATCCGCCCACCGCCTGCCCCACGTCCCGGACGGCCATAAATGCGGGCGCCTGCACGGGCATTCGTTCAAGGTGGCGATCCACTTGAGCGGCGACCTGGATCCCCATACCGGCTGGATTCGCGACTTCTCGGAAATCAAGGCGATTTTCAAGCCGCTCTACGAGCGTCTCGACCACAATTACCTCAATGACATCCCCGGCCTGGAAAACCCCACCAGCGAAGTGCTGGCCAAGTGGATCTGGATTGAATTGAAACCCTTGCTGCCGGAACTCAGCGCGATTCGCATCCATGAGACGTGCACCAGCGGGTGCATTTATCGCGGCGAGTAAGCGATCCAGCGTTGAAGAACCACCTGCGGGTGGTTTTTTTACGCCTGGCGCCACTGATCCAATTTGTTCCACGGCTGCACTGCTTTCGCGCTTGATAGGCCACCTGGAACCATCGCGCCGACCATCTCCCTGCGCTTGGCTGTCGATACACCGTTGCCGAAGGCTTGGCACGCTCGGTGCAACAGGCCTGCGTCATCATTCAGGGAGCAAGGCACATGACTCAGCAAGAATCCGGCAACGATTACCCGCTCAGTGAAGTGCCTCTGCATGCGCGCAAGGGCCTGGCGTCCACGGCCATGGTGCTGCTGGGGTTCACGTTTTTTACGGCAACGATGTTTGCCGGCGGCAAGCTGGGGGTGGCCTTCAGTTTTACCGGCATGCTCGGCGTCGTGGCCCTGGGTAACCTGCTGCTGGGTATATACGCCGCAGGGCTGGGGTACATCGCCTTCAAGAGCGGCCTGAACTCGGTATTGATGGGGCGGTTCTGCTTTGGTGAAATCGGCAGCAAGCTCAGTGACCTGATCCTCGGTTTCACCCAGATTGGCTGGTACGCCTGGGGTACCGCGACGGCCGCCGTGGTGCTGGGCAAGTATTTCGCATTAAGTCAGGGCAGCGTACTGGCCTTGATGGTGGTGTTTGGCCTGGTGTTCTGTGCGACCGCGTACGTGGGGTATCGCGGGCTGGAAATCCTGTCTTATATCGCGGTGCCCGCCATGGGCCTTTTGCTGTTGCTGTCGATGTGGGTCGCCACCGTGAAGGTCGGCGGGCTGGACGGCCTGCTGGCGGTGGTGCCGACCGCCGAGCTGGACCTGTCCACGGCGATCACCCTGGTGTTCGGCACCTTTGTCAGCGGCGCAACCCAGGCCACCAACTGGACGCGGTTCTCCCGCTCGGCCAGGGTCGCGGTGCTGGCCAGCCTGATCGGTTTTTTTATCGGCAACGGCCTGATGGTGCTGATCGGCGCCTACGGCGCGATCGTCTATCAGCAACCGGATGTGGTGGAAGTGTTGCTGTTGCAGGGTTTCGCCATGGCGGCGATGGCCATGTTGCTGCTCAACATCTGGAGCACCCAGGACAACACCATCTACAACTTCGCCGTCGCCGGTTGCAATCTGCTGCGCACCCGGCGGCGCAAAACCGTGACCCTGGCCGGTGCGGTGATCGGCACCCTGCTCGCCTTGCTGGGCATGTACGACATGCTCGTGCCGTACCTGATTCTGTTGGGCACGGTGATCCCGCCGATTGGCGGGGTGATCATGGCGGACTTCTTCTATCGCTATCGCGGCCAGTACCCACGCCTGGCAGATGCCCGCCTGCCCGCGTTCAACTGGCCCGGGCTGACGGCGTACGCGGTGGGTACGCTGCTGGCGTTCAACTCGCCTTGGGTTGCACCGCTCGTGGGGATCGCGGCCGCGTCGCTCACCTACATACTGCTCAGCGCCGTACTGCGCGTGCGCGCACCGCTGGCTGACGCCCAGGCATGAGCCTGAGCACCGCCAATGGTAATCTGACGGTCGCCTGATTGAATTTAGCCAAGAGGAACTTGACCATGCACATCATCAATGCCCGCCTGCGCGACCGTGAAGGCCTGCATGATCTGCACCTGGAATATGGCCGGATCGCCAGCATCACTGCGCAAACAGGCGTACCGATGTCAATGGCCGGCGACCTGGATGCCGCTGGCAACCTGGTGATCCCGCCCTTCGTCGAACCGCACATTCACCTGGATGCCACCCTCACCGCCGGCGAACCCCGCTGGAACATGAGCGGCACCTTGTTCGAAGGCATTGAATGCTGGGGCGAACGCAAAGCCACCATCACGGAGGAAGACACCAGGACTCGCGCGAAGAAAACCATCCAGGCCCTCGCCGCCCATGGTATCCAGCATGTGCGCACCCACGTCGACGTGACCGACCCGGACCTCACCGCGCTCAAAGCCATGCTGCAAGTGCGTGAAGAAAGCGCGCACCTGATCGATCTGCAAATCGTGGCCTTTCCCCAGGAAGGCATCGAGTCGTTCCGCAATGGCCGTGAACTGATGGAAGAAGCCATTCGCCTGGGCGCCGATGTCATTGGCGGCATCCCCCACTTCGAGTACACCCGCGATCAAGGGGTGAGTTCGGTGAAGTTCCTCATGGACCTGGCCGAACGCACCGGCTGCCTGGTGGACGTACATTGCGACGAAACCGATGACCCGCACTCACGCTTTCTCGAAGTGCTGGCCGAAGAAGCGCGCAGCCGCGACATGGGCGCCCGCGTCACTGCCAGCCACACCACCGCCATGGGCTCCTACGACAACGCCTACTGCGCCAAACTGTTTCGCCTGCTGGGTCACTCCGGCATCAGCTTCGTTTCCTGCCCCACCGAAAGTATCCACCTGCAAGGCCGCTTTGACAGTTTCCCGAAACGCCGAGGGGTCACCCGCGTCAACGAACTGCTCGAAGCCGGCATGAACGTGTGTTTCGGCCAGGACTCCATCGTCGACCCCTGGTATCCCTTGGGCAACGGCAACATCCTGCGGGTATTGGAAGCCGGTTTGCACATCTGCCATATGCTCGGCTACCGCAACCTGCAGAGCGCCCTGGACCTGGTCACCGACAACAGCGCCAAGGCCATGGCGCTCGGCGACCGCTACGGCCTGGCACCCGGCCGACCGGCCAACCTGTTGGTGCTGTCGGCAGACAGCGACTATGAGGTGATTCGCAGCCAGGGCCTGCCGTTGTATTCGATCCGCAACGGCAAGGTGCTGATGAAGCGTCAGCCGGCCCAGGTGGAATTTATGTAACACGGCGCTAGACGATCGAGTCGATGTCCAGCACTTGCACTTTGCCCAGGTCGCTGTGGACAGGTGAAGGGATACTGGCAACCTGGGCCAAGACTCGGTTTTCGCGGTGAGTGAACCAGCGCTTGAGGCCCTGTTGCAGGTGCGCGCCCTGGGCGTGGCTGCCGTACACATCGCGCCCATCGAGACGGCGCCAGCGCAGGCTGGCCAAGCGCTCGCGACTGGTATGCAAGCGGTCGATCTCTGCGTTCAAGGCGTCGTTATGCTCATGGCCACGGTCGTTGGCCGGGCGCATACGGGCAAGTTCGCGGCGCTTGGCCCTCAGTTGCTCGCGCATGTCTTCGAGCGCCCGATCAAGCAACTCGAACTCCCTCGCAGTGACCAGGGGACCCTGGCTATCCAGGGTTTGCTGCCAGCGTCGCAATGTCGCCCAGGCCGCAGGAATATAACTGGCGGTCATAAAGTGCTGGTTGGTTTGGAAGAGCTGCCTCAACAGGTTGTCGCGGTCGGGCATGTCGCCGTGCAACCGCAACGCCCGATTGCAGCCCAGTTCCTGGATCGATTCACAGCCAGGTTTCCACAGCACTGAAGAATGCGTGCCATCCGGGAGCGTGATGGGCATGAAGTGCTGTTGTTCGCCCTGGTGCTGGTAGGCATTCCCACCTACGCGCACCAGGCCTGCGACGAACAGCAAACCGCCGGCGGTGGGCGCACTGAACAAGGTGACAGCCCCCGGCACCCACAGTTTGGCAGTGGTGTTCATCCACGGCGCCGGGACACTGGGGACAGGGTCGTTATGGTTGACGATTCGGTGGTGAACCAGGGCGCGGGCGCCTGCGGTGAATTCGGAATCGGCGGCGCGGGGCGCGCCGTAGGTGTAGAGGAGTGGGTTGTAATGGGCGTCCGGGATTCGGCGCAGCCCTTCAGCCAGCAGCAAGGCAATCGCGCCGCCCAGGCTGTGGCCGCAGATGACAACGCGTTGACCTACATAGAATTGGTCGAGGTATTGCACTATGAAATCGCGCATCGCTCGGTAGGCCTGATAAAAGCCCTCATGCGCCTTGCCGACGCCGTCAGCGAAAGCCACTTGGTGGGCATTCGCATCGCGCAATGCGTCGGTCTTGCTGAATGTGCCTCTCACAGATATCAGAACCACCTCATCGTGGTGAGTGATAAAAGCCTGGGTGTCGGTACCATCTTTTTCGTCATCGAAAAAGTGCAAGCGCGCAGGGTGTTCCTGCTCTTCTTTCAGTTCTGGACGATTTTGCGGGTACAACTCAGGATCGAAGGGCAAGATTTCGAAGCGTTTTGAATAAGCGACTTCTTCATAAAGCGGATAAAAACGCTGAACTTGCTCCGGATCAATCTGCCAGACCTCGTGGTAGCCCGACAGCTGCTCGGCGAACAGGTTTCCAACACTGGGGTGCTGCGGGAATCGGACTTCATCCAAAGGATTTTTTGACGGCACCTGACCAAAATCGCAGTAGCTCATCGCAGCGAACAATGCCAGTTGATACAGGTTCAGGGCACAAAAGCTGTCTTGCGTCGACAGCATGGGGCGTAGCGCTCGCAGTGGCCGAACTTCGAGAGCAGTGTGGAGGTTAGGGTGTAGCACGATGCCCGCCAAGGTTGATTCGGGCGGCCCAAATCCCAGTTCGGCCAACACTTTCAAAACGTGGCGTTTGGGACGGTGCGCCCGTGATTCTACCGGCGGCAAGTGGGCGACATGGCGGACCAGGTCTCGGACTTCTACTTGATAGAACCGGTCAGCTTTCTGCTGTATCGGATTACTCTCGGTTCGTTGGCCATTGGCATTGGCGAACCGCGTTTGTTCAGCGCGGAACTGGAGATCAGTGATAGGCAGCGCATAAGTACGCCGCACCATTAACTGTTGATAACACTGTTCAACACCCGAATAGAGTTCGTCTAGTACGAGTACAACGGGGCCGCAGTGAATATTCTGTAATCTGGCGAATCCTTGACCGTCCAGCCTACCTTCGTATCGTTGTCCGACACTGTCATGAACGGTGTACCGCAGGCCGTCATACATTGTTCCCACACCATTTTCATCAACCAGACAAAAACTCAACCAGTGTCCTCGTAGGGCACAGGCCGGTTTACTGTCACTGAAAAAAGCTCGCGTCCTTGCGTCCTGTTTCATGAGTAGCCTCCTTGTTAATTACATGACGGATACACATCACAGATGCGACCATCCGGCATTTTTATAGGTTTGAAGTTAGTTTTATCGCCGTTACAGTGAGCGTACATATCTCCAACACTCTTTCCTCTGCAACGCTTCCATCCGCCGGGTACAGCTATCCAGTTATTATCAAAGGCAGGCCGCTCCTCATCCGCCACAGTCAACACCATCCTGAGTGTTTTCCCCGGTAACTGGTCGCGTTGCGCAACACCGCCTGGTTTCGCGTTTTGCTGCTGCCCCGCAGCATCCACCGAACGGCACTGCAGAATCTTCCTGATTCCATGCACAGGACCTAGCGTGCGAAACCACCACTGACACCTCCCCACGATCTGCTGAACCCCTGCCTCCGGCATGCCGGGTGTATCCAGACGATCTCTAATGAAAATGCGGGCAGAATCCCCTCCGATATCTGCATTGCGCGTCCCCCACTTCGCCGTGAAGTCGAACTCGACATTGGCCAATACCAACGGACATCCCTCCACCGTTTCACTCAACAGCAGCTCATAACTCACGCGGCTCGCCGACGGCGTGTAGTCAGTAAAAAATAATTTCCGCTCGGGCCGCTTGCCTCGTCGTTGCGGCAACGTACAGGTCTCACCCACGGCAGGTCGGTAATTAGCCGCCGTTTTAAGTTCAAACCCCGCCGGCAAATCCACCTCCAACGTAAAGCTATCCGCCGCCCTCCCCGCACACCCCGTTAGCCACACCATCCCAATGCCTAGCAACACTTTTCCCATCCACCTACGCATTCCCGAGCCCTTCTGTGCACCACTGTTCCCGCACCCGCTCAAAATGCTGCCCGGGTGCCTCCCCCTTCAGCGGCTGCCAGCGAATGACACTGCTCCGGGTCGCCTCCTCCAGCCGGCGCACCACCAGGAATTCAAGTTGCTCAGACGAACGCCATTGCCAGAGACGGGCCTGCTCGAGCACACCGGCCAACCAGATCCTGGGGTCGTGAAACTCCACCAGGGCCGCCAGGTCTTCACTGTGTTCGGCCAGCAGGTAGCGCAGGATATTGGCCTGGAGAATGGCCGACGCCTGGGGATTGGGCACCTGTAACCAGGGCGCGGGATCGGGCACCGGGTACTCACCCGGTGCGGGGTTGTCGTGGCTGCACCAACGTCCCTCATGCCAGCAGCACACGCTGGTCAGCGGGCCCAGGTAGACCGGCCATTGTTCTGCCGGCAGATACGCCAGGGCACGGGCCAGGGTGCGGTTGTCGTGAAAACGGTACAGAGCCTTTTCACCTTCTGACCCGACCAGCAGGCGCTCACGCCAATGTCGGGTCACACTGGCCAAGTCATCGTTGGGCAAACTGCCCAGCCACCCTCGATTTGCCTCAGGGTTTTGCAGAAGATTGGCCAACACAGGCTCGCCTGTCTGTTCCAATAGCAGGATCACCGGGCCCTTGCTTGCCAGCTCCGCTGCCGCGGTTTCAGCATAGAGCGGGCAATATTGCGAGAGGTCGCGAGCCGCCATGAGCGACTGGCAACGCTCGTTGCTGGCTTCGAGTATCAGGCACAGACGACGCCCCGCTTGTTGCTGATGCGCCATCCATTGATAAGGCACGTCCTGCATCACGCGGCCCTCCCGGTGCTATCGCATTGACCTTCGCGACAACGCTCGCATAGGGGGCAAAAATCCGCATCCAACTGGCCGGCCAAGTCTGTGATGAGGCCCTGTACGACCGAAACCTCAGGAATGCCCGCAACAGACGAAGGGCTGGCCGACCTTGCAGCGCATGGCGAACCGCCGACAGTGATCGGCCGGCTGCTGAAAATCCCGCCGGCCTGAATCTGCAAATACTCGCCGCCCGCCTTGAAACTCAACTGAGCGCCCGCATCGATGACAAGGCTGGCTCCCGCCTTCAGGTGAATCTGTTGGCCGGCTTCGATCACCATGACCTGGGCCACCTGGGTGTGGCTGTCGCCTTGCACGGCGAGGTGGTCGCTTGCCTTGAGCACAACCCTGCGCTCGCCCGTGATGTGGCGCTGCTCACCGCTCTCAAGACGAACCGTGCTCAAGCCTCGGATGACTTCACTGCGCTCACCGAGCACGTGCAAACGGCTGTCATGGCCCACGTGCTGCTCCAGATCGCGCTGGGCGCGCAGGTAGATCAGTTCCTCGCCACAGCGGTCTTCCAGGTGCAGCTCGTTGCTGCCCGCGCCACCTGGAACGCTGCAACTGCGCAACACGCTGCGGGTCTTGTACTGCGGCAGGGAAAAGGCCGGCATGTGCGATGCGTTGGGCAGGCAACCATTGATCACCGGCTGGTCCGGGTCACCCTCCAGGAAGGTCACCAGCACCTCCATGCCCACCCGTGGAATCATCATGGCGCCAAACCCGGAACCGGCCCAACCGGTTGCGACCCTCACCCAGCAGCTGCTTTTATCATCCGACCTGTCCAGCCGATCCCAATGAAACCGCACCTTCACGCGACCGTACGCGTCGCAGTGCACCTCCTCGCCCGCGGGCCCCGTAACAGTTGCCGTCTGGCTGCCATTGATGGAGGCCTTGGGATGTTTGAGGGGGGGCCGATGCACGGCACGCCAAGGGGTCGCGGTGAAACGGTTGCGATACCTCACGAAGGCGTCCGTATCGCCTGCCGCTTCCTCCAGGACCTGTGGCTGATAGCCTTCATGGCGCACCCAGGTGAGCAACCACAAGTCATTGCAGGTCGGATCCGGATGATCTTGCAACGCAAGAAAGTGACCACTGCGCAACAGGGGCTGGTCACTGCTGCCCAACGCGCGATGGCGGTCGGACTGATGCCGCTCCAGACTGCGACGCGTCAATTGCGCCCCGCGTGCACGCCGGGTGAAACCTGCCGGGTAACGGTAGTCCTCAAGGTCTGTGCCCGGTGCACCGCCAGAGACGTCGTGAAGCCGCAGCGACGGGTGTTCGAAGTCGTGATCCCGGCGCACTGTTCGCCGACTGCGGGTTTCCAGGCGTATATCGAAGCGCTTGACGCCGTTGGCTGCGGCCAACGGATCAAGCGTCGAGCAGTATCGCTGCATCGGCAGGCGCTGAAACACCGTCTGATCATCACCAAACACCAGTAAATGACCGTTGGCACTATGACGGAAGTGGTAATGGATACCCTCTTCCTCGCACAGTCGCTGAATGAAGTGCAGATCAGTTTCCCCATACTGCACGCAAAACAGCCGCGGCGGATAAATCACCGGGCCGAGCTCGAAGGCGTAGGCATCTGCGAGGATGCCGTGTTGCGCAAGCACGCTGGCTATAATCTGCGGCACGCTACGCTGCTGGAAAACCCGCTGGTCAAGGCGATGGGCGAGGCAGGCCAAGCGGGGCGCGAGCGTGAGGTGGTAATGGGTGAGCCGGGCCCCCGCGGCATCACGGCCGATGGCGTAGACCACCCCGTGCAGGCCTTGATCCGTTGCGCCCAGATCCAGATAGGCCGGCTGATGCAGCAACGCCTCCAGCTCCAGGTCAGGGTTTTCACTGACGACTTGCACCTGTATGAAATACGGCTGATCAAGACACTCACTGCCTTCGAAAGCGAGTACCTGCAAATTGGCAGTACAGCCTGAAATCATTAATTTGAAACGTGACGAAACAAACGCGTCAACCATCCGTTGTTACCCGCCATCAATAACCCGCTGATTAAAAGCTCTCCCCGTTGATTGCTGGAACGCTGACCGAGAAAAAGCGCCTGAACGCTCTGAAGCTTAGCGATTTCAGGAAAAAAACGGCTCTTTGAAAATAAAACAGAAGATTCGTACGGCGAGAATGGAAGCGTCTTTTACCAAGCCTCGCCCGCTGATCCCGACGGAACCCGGCTCGCCCGACGAGGCCTGATATGCAAGGATGTCGCGCCGGACATCGTTCGTTGAACGCAACGCCAAGGATTATTCATGACTGCCATCCCCACTTCCGCCCCCGTGGTTCCCGGGCGGCTGGAGCAAATGTCCACCCGCATCGCTTTTTTCATCGCCGGCTTCGGTATCGCGGCCTGGGCGCCGCTGGTGCCGTACGCCAAGGCACGCGCGCAACTCAACGAAGGCACGCTTGGTCTGTTGTTGTTGTGCCTGGGGGTCGGATCGATTCTCGCCATGCCCGTGGCAGGGGTGTTGGCGTCGCGCTTTGGCTGCCGGCGCGTGTTGACCGCCGGCACGATCATGATCTGCCTGGCGCTGCCGATGCTGGCCACCGTGAGTTCGATTCCGCTGTTGATGGCGGGGTTGTTCCTGTTTGGCGCAGGGCTGGGTACCGTGGATTCGACCGTCAACCTGCAAGCGGTGATTGTTGAACGAGCCAGCGGGAAAACCATGATGTCGGGCTTCCACGGCTTGTTCAGCCTGGGCGGCATCGTGGGTGCGGCGGGGGTCTCCGGCCTGCTGGGGCTGGGCTTGTCGCCGCTGCAGGCAACCCTGGTAGTGATCGTCATCATGGTAGTGGCGCTGCTCAAGGCCGCGCCCCATTTACTGCCCTACGGCAGTGAAAGCTCGGGGCCGGCGTTTGCCATTCCCCATGGCGTGGTGCTGTTTATCGGCTGCCTGTGTTTCATCGTCTTCCTGGCTGAAGGCGCGGTACTGGACTGGAGCGCGGTGTTCCTGAGTGCCGAGCGCGGGCTGGACGCAGCGTATGCAGGCCTGGGCTACGCGGCATTCGCCCTGACCATGACCGCCGGGCGCCTGACCGGTGACATTATTGTGCGGCGCCTGGGCGCTACCCGAGTGATCGTGGGCGGTGGCACGCTGGCAGCGGCCGGTGTGTTCCTGGCGACGCTCTCCCCTGCCTGGGAAATGGCGCTGCTCGGGTACGCGTTGGTGGGCGCCGGGTGCTCCAATATCGTCCCGGTGCTCTATACCGCTGTCGGCAAGCAGAGCGTGATGCCGGAACACATTGCCGTACCCGCCATTACCACGCTGGGCTACGCAGGCATCCTGGCAGGGCCGGCAGTGATCGGGTTCATTGCCCATGGCAGCAGCATGGCAACCGCCTTCCTGCTGATCGGTGGTTTGCTGGTGGCGGTGGCGATCAGCGGAAGGATACTGCGCGTATAAATTCGCCTGTATGAGCGGCTTGATTCATGCAACCCGCTCATGCCTCTGCGGCGCCTTCAGTTGCCCTTTTCTATCTTATCGTTTTCCAACCATCGATCGATGCTGTAGTTCTTCAGCCACCCATCACTGTTACGACTTCCCGTCAGGGCGAAGCCGTTAGCCTTGTAATTGTCCAGCGAGTCCAGCAAGCCGGGTCTTTCAACGATATTTTTGGCGAGGTACACCAGCTGTTCGCTGTATTGCTTTTTCGGGAAACCGTTGGCGGGGTCTCGCACAACATTACCTTTACTATCCAGCTCGTCAGGATCCTTGCTCATCTCGACAAGCGTGTCTGTTTTTACAAACCTGTGTTTATCCCATGGCCAGGAAAAATCTTCCGACTTATCCCGAAGTTGGTCAAACATGCCCCTGAATGTCGTAACGACCTGGGCGTTGGACATGCTATGGAACGGATCCGCGCTCTGGGTATTGGGGTTGGTATTACCGGTGAGCAATTCGGCTGCTTTTGCCAGACTTTCCGGTGTGATTTTACCGCCATCCACAAGAATCGCTTCGTTGACCCTGGGGCGATTGAGTATCTCCCTGGCCAACATGATGGTGCGTTCCGAGACGCTGCTTTTATGCACATCCTCACCGGCAATTTTTTGCAGTCCGCCCTGGGTCAGATGGCCATCTGTCTTGAACTTATCCAGCATGGAAAAGTTGCTGACCAGGTCTGTCGCCAGCAGATGGTCATCCGAACTGATATAGGGATTTCCTACATTCGACATTCCGCCGTACATGCCTTGACCGTCGAAATGCCGGCTGGCGCCGTTGACCATCAGGTTGTTCGAGACAAAACTCGAGTTCGTTGCCAGCGGCTGCTGAGTGCCGATCGCCTTGTCGACGACGCTGAGTCGCGTGTAACCACCACTGGCCGGCGCAGGCTCCTGATTTGGTATGAGAGGTATTCCAGCGCCTGGAGTAATCCCGTAAGTCATGTTCATTCCCACCCTAGTTAGATTCCATCAACTGAACCTGGAGTGCCCAGTCTTCAACCCGCGTCGACTGTCAGCACGAGACACGCAACGGATGTGTGGCAACTCAAAAAATATTGGTTCCGAGAAGTCCTGCGCATGGGCGAGGTAAAACTTGAGCGTTTGTAACCAGCCAGACTGGCCGGACTTTTCCCCAACGTGGTCCGTCTAGGGATCACGGTCGACGTGATAATTTGCTCCAGAGTGTTTCGAGCAATGACAACGCAGACCGAGGCGCCGGCCCGTCCTCCGAGGTTCGCGAGCCCCTGTCAAAGTCTTCGGTCGTAGGCGCCTTGAAACTGAACTTGGGCGATGACGTGAGGTTGAGCCCCTTTGCCTGAGATTTGCCTGGGCTTTGCACCGGAGTTGCCGGAGCAGGCAAGCTTGCAACAGCGTACTGGGAGTGAGACTGGCGAGGTTCAAATGATGTGGAATTCATAGGCCATTACCTGTTCCAGTAGACGAAGGCATCCAAGGGTAAGACCGATGGATGCTCTGTTCGTGGTAAATACTTGCAAATGGTTCCCGCATCGCCGACGGGCGATTTCGCGGCTGGGGAATCCACCAGCCGATACAACGCAGTGAAGCCAGGTCTTAGCGCAGGAGCCGATACAGGTCGTCTCGAGTGATCTTGCCATCGCGCAGGAACCCGAAAACGTTGTCCATCGAGCCCTTGAGCTCCGAACGATTCATGATTTCCCTCGACAGTTGGGTGATGCTGTCGGTTGGCGCATGACCATAAAGCGGGCGCGCAGCGAACTGTGCGAACTTGTTGATATCGATGGCGTTTCTGTCAGCGCTCCACCACGGCCCTTTCAACGCACTGAAGTTATTCAGGACATTCTGGGCAAGTTGCCTGTCGTCCTGAAGCTTTAGAGGGTTGGACGAAAGAATGAATTTATTGATGTCGTCTTTGGACAAGGACTGGTCCAAAGACCCCGTTCCGTTATTTCGATCCAGAGCCTGCATCAGGCCTGGGCGCTTGAGCAACTCCCTGGCCAGCCTGATATTCGCATCCCGCTCCGGGTTACCGGTCAGGGGCCGACCGGCCAGCTTATCGACATGTCCAGGCGTGACGTTCGGTGCATACCAGGGTTTGAACGCGTTGTAGCTATTCAACAGCCCCTGAGCCAATAGCTCGTTGCTTTGCTTGCCGTAATAAGGATCCGGCAGCGTGGGGTTGGGACGTGGAGGTGGGCCTGGATTGAAGCCGGATTTCGAAGACTGCGTTGCGCTATCGAAAACCGGGCCGGGCTGACTCGCCGACTGCTCGAAACTTGGGCCTGCCGCGCCCGCACCCTTGGCCGCAGGGCTGGGTTGGGCGGCTGCAGGCGGCTGCGAGAGGTTGTCAATGGCTGAGGGCAACGCTTGATTGGATGCGGATACCGACATGTGGTGCTCCAGTTCTGATTTAGGGCGGTGCCTTGCTGCTGCAGTTGTGCCAGCGATGAATGAACCGTGGCGCAGGTATGCACCAGCAGGCATTTGCTGTGTGGCAGAGCGATGGCATTGGGTTCCTCGACGTGTTGAAAACTTCTGAATGCGGGTAGGAAGGAGGTCGTGACAGATGAAAGGCACACCGCGAAATTTTCCCCATTCACAGCACAACGCAAATCGCCGCTCACCCTGGGCAGGATGAGCGGCAGGTCGCGGCCCTTGAACGGCACATCGCCTTCAGAGGGGGCCTTGGTGTACGTGGGAAATCACAGTTCCATCGGTTACTCCCCTTCGTCCCACGCAGCAGCATGATGAACTTCCATTGCCCCGCATCAGTCAGCACAAAAGACTCTCATTAAACAGCGGGTGGGTGATGCAGATTTCCTTGCAGCAACAAGTGGCCTTGGTCACCGGTGCCAGCTCCGGCATCGGCGCGGGTGCCGCCAAAGCGCTGGCCGAGGCCGGAGCAGCCGTGGTGCTTAACTACAATTCCCAGGCGGCACCGGCCGAAACGCTCGCGGCGCAGATCAATGCCAACGGTGGCCGAGCCATTGCCGTCGCTGGGGACGTGTCCAAAGAAGCCGACGTCGAACGTCTGTTCGCCCAGACCCTCGATGCCTTCGGCCATCTGGATATTCTCGTCGCCAACTCCGGCCTGCAGAAAGACGCCAACCTGGTCGACATGAGCCTCGAGGACTGGAACACGGTGATTGGCGTCAACCTCACCGGTCAATTTCTCTGCGCACGCGCTGCGGTGCGAATTTTCAACCGCCAGGGTGTGCGTGAGGGCGTGTCCCGCGCCGCCGGCAAGATCATCCATATGAGCTCGGTGCACCAGTTGATTCCCTGGGCCGGGCACGTGAATTACGCAGCGTCCAAAGGCGGTGTGGAGATGCTGATGCGCACCCTCGCCCAGGAGGTCAGCGAGCAGCGCATTCGGATCAACGGGATTGCGCCGGGGGCGATTCGCACGGCGATCAACCGTGCGGCCACTGAAGGCGCCGCAGAACAGGAGCTGCTCAAGTTGATTCCCTACGGCCGCGTCGGCGATGTGCAAGACGTGGCGAATGCGGTGGTGTGGCTGGCCAGCGACGCGTCCGATTACGTGGTCGGCAGCACCCTGTTCATCGATGGCGGCATGAGCCTTTATCCGGAGTTTCGTGGCAATGGTTGATTTGAAGAACGAACCACAAAGTGCCATCGATGCCCACGGCATCATCGGCGACATGCGCAGCGCAGCGTTGGTGAATGACCGGGGCAGTATCGATTTTTTCTGCTGGCCGGAATTCGACAGTCCATCGATCTTTTGCGCGTTGCTCGACAGCCCCGAGGCCGGCACTTTCCAGCTCACCCCGGACTTGCCCAATGCGCGCCGCGAGCAGATCTACCTGCCCGACACCAATGTGCTGCAAACCCGTTGGCTCAGCGATGCGGCGGTGGTGGAAATCACTGATTTGCTGGCCGTCAGCGAAGAGGTCGATGATCTACCTTTATTGATCCGCCGCGTGCGAGTGGTCAGCGGCACGGCGACGCTCCATCTACGCTGCGCCGTGCGCCATGACTACGCCCGCGCCAAGACCCACGCCGAGGCCGTCGATCGAGGCGTGTTGTTCCGCGCGGACGGTCAGCCCGGACTACGGCTGGCGGGCAGCCACCCGTTGACCCTCGACGAACATGTCGCGACGGCCAGCTTCACCCTGGCCCAGAACGAGAGCGCTGAATTCGTCCTCGGCGGCCAGGACGATCCCCGCGTGACGAACGCCTGCCCCGACCTCTACCTGGAACGCACCTTGAAGTTCTGGCGCAGTTGGATCGGTCAATCGAACTACCGCGGACGCTGGCGTGAAATGGTCAACCGCTCGGCCCTCGCGCTGAAGTTGCTGACCTCACGCAAACACGGCGCAATCATCGCCGCCGCCACCTTCGGCCTGCCCGAGACACCCGGCGGCGAGCGCAATTGGGACTACCGCTACACCTGGATCCGCGACGCTTCGTTTACCGTCTACGCGTTCATGCGTCTGGGTTTCGTCGAGGAAGCCAACGCCTACATGCGCTGGCTCAAGGGTCGGGTCAGCGACTGTTGCGGCCAGCCGACCAAAATCAACATCCTGTACGGCATCGATGGCCGCCAGGAGTTGTCGGAAACCACCCTGGATCACCTCAGCGGCCATGGCGGCGCCCAGCCGGTGCGCGTGGGCAATGAAGCGTTTGACCAGGTCCAGTTGGATATCTACGGCGAGCTGATGGATGCGGTTTACCTGGTCAATAAATACGGCGAAGCCATCTCCCACGAAGGCTGGAAGCACACCGTGGAAGTGGTCGATCAAGTCTGCGAAATCTGGAATCAGCAAGACGTCGGCATCTGGGAAATGCGTGGCGAGCAGCATCACTTCCTGCACTCGCGCCTGATGTGCTGGGTGGCCGTGGACCGGGCGATCCGCCTGGCGTCCAAGCGCTCGTTACCGGCGCCGTTCGCGCGTTGGGACCAGACCCGCCAAGCGATCTATGCCGATATCTGGAGCAACTTCTGGAACGAAGAACGTGGGCATTTCGTGCAGCACATCGGCAGTACCGCCCTCGACGGTTCGATGCTGTTGATGCCGCTGGTGCGCTTCGTTGCCGCCACCGATCCACGCTGGTTGTCGACACTGGAGGCGATCCAGAAAAGCCTGGTCCGCGATGGCATGGTCTACCGTTATCGCAACGACGACAGCCAGATCGATGGGTTACAAGGCACTGAAGGCGCGTTTGCCGCGTGTTCGTTCTGGTACGTCGAATGCCTGGCCCGCGCCGGCCAGGTGGAAAAGGCTCACCTTGAGTTCGAGCAACTGCTGCGCTACGCCAACCCGCTGGGGCTGTACGCCGAAGAGTTCGACAGCCAGGCACGGCACCTGGGCAATACGCCCCAGGCATTGAGCCATTTGGCGCTGATCAGTGCGGCGACGTTTCTGGACCGTAAACTCAGTGGTGCGAAAACGGTATGGCAACCATGATATCCCCCCTGCTCAGGAGCCGGTCATGACCACCCTCGCCCCACTGCTCTACGTGCGCACGTCCATGCTCGATATCGCCTATGAAACCCACGGCCCGCTCGACGGTGAGCCGGTGATCCTGCTGCACGGTTTTCCCTACGACCCTCGCGGCTACGACGACATCGCGCCGGGCCTGGCCGAGCAAGGTTATCGCGTG
Source organism: Pseudomonas sp. 37 R 15 (assembly GCF_900004865.1). Lineage (NCBI taxonomy): Bacteria > Pseudomonadati > Pseudomonadota > Gammaproteobacteria > Pseudomonadales > Pseudomonadaceae > Pseudomonas > Pseudomonas sp. 37 R 15. The sequence goes on from NZ_CVTV01000054.1 coordinate 116,394, forward strand.
CTGGTGCCCTACCTGCGCGGGTACGGCCCCACGCGTTTTATCAATGAGCAGGTCATGCGCTCCGGTCAACAGGCAGCGCTGGGCAAGGACTTGCTGGACTTCATGGACGCGCTGTCCATCCCCTGCGCCACCCTGGCCGGTTATGACTGGGGCGGGCGCGCCGCCTGTATCGTCGCGGCGCTGTGGCCGGAACGGGTGCGCGGGTTGGTGACTGGCGATGGCTACAACATCCAGAACATCGCCCGGTCACTCAAGCCGCGAGCACCTGAGACAGAACACCGCCTGTGGTACCAGTATTACTTTCACACCCAGCGCGGCGTGGATGGCCTGACCGCCAACCGGCGGGAACTGTGCGAGCTGTTGTGGTCGTTGTGGTCACCGTCCTGGACGCGCGGGCCGAGCCTGTACGCACAAACCGCGCCATCGTTCGATAACCCCGATTTTGTCGAAGTGGTGATCCATTCCTACCGCCATCGCTTCCTGTACGCACCGGGCGACCCGGCGCTGGCGTCCATCGAGCAGGCATTGGCGCTGCAACCCCCGATTTCGGTGCCGAGCATTTCGCTGTGCGGTGCTGATGACGGCGTGGGGCCGCCGCCTGCAGAAGACGACGACATCGAGCATTTCAGCGGATTTTATCGACGGCAAGTGTTACCCGGCGTGGGCCACAATATTCCCCAGGAAGCGCCGCAGGCCACCCTGGCGGCGCTGTTGGAATTGCTACAGCGGTGAAAATCGCTCGCGGTAAGCCTGGGGCGTCACCGACAGGGCCCGCAGGAAACTGCGCCGCAGGGTCTCTTCACAGCCAAACCCGCAGTGCACGGCGATGCGTTTGATCGAGGTGGTGCTGTCGGCCAATTGCCGGCGCGCACTTTCGACACGTATCAGCTCCACGGCCCGCGCCGGGGTCTGGCCGGTTTCGGCGCGGTAGTGGCGCACGAAGCTGCGCTCGCTCATGCCGGCCTGGGCGGCCAGCGTGGAAATACTCAGGTCCAGGCTCAGGTTCTCGGCGATCCAGGCGTGCAGCTCGGCAAAGCGGCTGTCGCTCTTTTGCAGGGATAAAGTAACGCTGAATTGCGACTGCCCGCCGGGGCGCTTGAGAAATACCACCAGATGCCGCGCCACTTCCAGGGCTACGGCACGCCCCAGATCCTCCTCCACCAGGGCCAGGCACAGATCGATACCGGCGGTCACGCCGGCTGAGGTCCACAGCGCGCCTTGCCGGATAAAAATCGGATTGGACTCCACCGTCAGCGCAGGAAACTTGCGCGCCAGTTCTTCACAACGCGTCCAGTGAGTGGCCACGCGGCAACCGTCGAGCAGGCCACTGGCGGCCAGCAGGAAAGCGCCGGTACAGACCGAGGCCATGCGCCGGGTGTGCCGCGACTTTTCCCGCACCCAGTGCACCAGCGCCGGGTCTTCGGCGGCGCCGTATACGCCCCAGCCGCCGGCAATCACCAGCGTGTCGCACGGCTGATCGACGGCGGGCAGCGGATCGGCCAGCAGCCCAAGGCCCGCAGAAGTCACCACCGGTTTCGCCTGGTCAGCGATCACATTCACCGCATAGGGCAGAGGCAAACCGCGCTGGCGGGCCAAGTCATTGGCCGAAGCGAATACCTGCAGAGGCCCGGTGACATCGAGTACCTGGGCATTATCGAACGCGAGAACATGAATGACTCTGGGCATATTTGGCGAGATCTGTGGGCTCAATGGCGTATTCGCCAAAGCCTAGGCCTCTAGAATGGAACCGTCCACCCCTGACGGAGCTGCATCATGACCTTGCACATCGGCTTTCTGCTATTTCCCGGTATCCAGCAACTGGACCTGACCGGCCCCTATGACGTGCTCGGTTCGCTGCCGGACGTGAAGCTGCACCTGGTGTGGCAGGACCTGGCACCCGTCACCTCCAGCACCGGCCTGGTGTTTACGCCGACCATGACCTACGCCGACTGCCCGAAACTCGACGTACTGTGCGTACCCGGCGGCTCGGGCGTTGGGGCATTGATGGAGGACCCCGGCACCCTGGACTTCCTCAAGGCCCAGGCGCAAACCGTGCGCTACATGACCTCGGTGTGCACCGGCTCGCTGGTACTGGGCGCGGCGGGTCTGCTGCGCGGTCGCAAAGCCACCACCCATTGGGCCTACCACGACCTGCTCGCGCCACTGGGCGCCATCCCGGTGCAAGCGCGCGTGGTGCGTGACGGCAACCTGTTCACCGGCGGTGGGATCACGGCGGGTATCGACTTTGCACTGACTCTGGCGGCGGAGTTGTACAGCGAAGCGGCGGCGCAACTGGTGCAATTGCAAATCGAATATGCGCCGGCCCCACCGTTCGACTCGGGCCGCCCGGATACGGCGCCCAGTCATGTGCTGGAGGAAGCCCACAAGCGCACCGCAGAATCGCGCAGGGTGCGTGGGGAGATTGTTGCGCGGGCGGCGGCGCGCCTGGGTTGAGCCTGAATTCCCACTGATGCATGCAGATCTAAATGTGGGAGGGGCTCGCCCCCGATAAGCATAAGTATCTACACAACTCTGTAGCGCCCAACGCTAACCACGATGCGCAGCGAGTCGCTCTTGATCTTGATCTTGATCTGGCTCTTGATCTTGATCTTAGGCGCCCCGTTAAACCACGCTGGCCGAACGCAGGCTTGAATCCGTGGGCAACCCGGCAGGACGCCGGGTTAGCCGCCCCGCGCCATGGATGGCGCGTGGCGGCGGCCCACGGATTCAAGCCTGCGTTCGGGCACACCGAGCCTAAGCGAGGTGCCGAGTGGTGGGGCAAGAGCCTTTTTGGTTACTTTTGGCTGGGCCGGCATTCCGGGCTCTTTTCCAAAAGTGACCCGCTGTAAAAGCGGAACCAATAGCAGCCGTAACCGCAGAAACGGATATGTACTCGGTACAATCCAGCATCCTGGTTGGCCCAGAGGCCGCTATCGGAGGCAAGCCCCCTCCCACCCTTTGAACTGCGCTCGACGTCCGATCGGTGATGGGTGCAAGCCACGCTCACTGCACTCATTGCCCATTCCCACACTCAACGACTAGAATGCGAAACATTATCAATTAAGACGGCTGCGCCGGGATGCCCATGTCGAGCGATCACCCTCTGGACCATGCCGCCATCGGCCAGCTGTACCAAACCCACCATGCCTGGTTGCGCGGCTGGTTGAGCCGGCGTACCGGCTGCCGCGAGCACGCCGCCGACCTGGCCCAGGAAACCTTCGTGCGCCTGCTCAACGCGCGCCGGCAACAGACCTTGCAGCAACCACGCGCTTACTTGAGCAGCATTGCGCGCAGTCTGATGATCGACCAATACCGGCGTCGCGAACTGGAGCGCGCCTACCTGGAAAGCCTTGCGCATTTCCCACAGGTCGAAGTGCCTTGCGAGGAAACCCGCTTGCTGATCCTCGACAGCCTGGAGCGCATCGACCGTTTGCTCGATCAACTCAAACCGCGGGTGCGTGAGGCGTTCCTGCTGGCGCAACTGGACGGCCTGACCTGCCCGCAGATCGCCGTGCGCCTGGGCGTGTCCAGGGCCACGGTGGAGCGCGACCTGTCCAAGGCGCTGCATGCCTGTTATCGCTTGCGTTATGCCGACTGTTGATGCGCGCCTGGTGGACCAGGCGATCCAGTGGATGATCAAACTGCGCTTCAACAGCGCTGACGACGCCGCCACCGCCGCCTTTGAACAGTGGCTGCACACCAGCGCCGCGCATCAACTGGCGTGGCAGCGAGTGGCGACGATGAATGACGATTTCAGCCAATTGCCCGCGCATATCGGTCGCCATGCACTGGATGGCGCGCGCCAGCGCATCAGCCGTCGTGATGGCTTGAAGCTGCTCGGGCTGTTGGCCGGTGCCGCCGGTTTGACCTGGCTGGGCCGCGACTACACGCCCCTGCCCGCGCTGATGGCCGACTACCGCACCGCCACCGGTGAGCGGCGCTGGGTGGCGTTGAACGAGGGCAGCAAGCTGCAGCTCAACAGCGCCAGTGCTATCGACGTCGCGCTGAATGCCGAGCGGCGCCTGGTGAGCCTGCGCCAGGGTGAGGTGTTGATCAATACCGGCGCCGATAATCGCCCGTTCTGGGTACACACCCGCGACGGTGACCTGCGCGCACTCGGCACGCGCTTTCTGGTGCGTGAAGAATCCCACGGCACGCTGCTGGTGGTGCAACAGGGTGCGGTGGCGGTGTTTGCCGACCGCCACGCCGCTCACGCACGCCACGTGATCAAGCCCGGCGAACAGGTGCTGTTCGACCGCAGCGGCGTGCGCCCTGCCCCGGTCAACGGTCTCGATCCCTGGGCCTGGAGCGAAGGTGTCATCAGCGCCCACAACATGCGCCTGGATGACTTCCTGGCCGAACTGGGCCGCTACCGCCACGGCCTGGTGCGTTGCAGCGAAGCCGTGGCCGCGCTGCGGGTGTCGGGCACGTATCAACTGGACGACACCGATCAGGTGCTCCAATTGCTGGCCCAATCGTTGCCGGTCAACCTGACCTACCACAGTCGCTATTGGGTGACCCTGTCCTCGCGGGCTTAACCGGAAAAATAAATGAGGTGAATTCTCATTGCCGCTCGACCTGTAAGGAAAGGCCGATCAACAGGCCGGATTTATCCACTTCTTCAGGAGCACCCGCGGTCATGCAAGCGTTCCCCTCCAAACGTTCATCCCTCAAGCACGCGGTACGGGCCGCCCTGCTCGGCGCCTGCCTGGGCGGGGCCAGCCTGCCCCTGACGGCGCTGGCCGAGAGTGCCGCCGACACCCAGGTTCGCGATTGGCGGATCGCCCCCGGCCCGCTTGCCTCGGCACTCGACCAGTTCGCCCGACAGGCCGGGATCAGCCTGTCCTACGACGCCAGCAGCGTCGCCGGCAAGAACAGCAGCGGGCTCAACGGCAGCTTTGAACCCGAACACGCCTTGGGCCAATTGCTGCGGGGTCAGGGCCTGCAAGCCCAACGCCAGGGCAACAGCACCTGGCTGCTGCTACCGCAAACAGCCGATACCGGCGCGCTGAACCTGGGCGCCACGATGATCAGTGGTGAACGCCTGGGGGCGATGACCGACGGCACCGGCGCCTACACCACTGGCGCGGTCACCATTGGCAAAGGCGAACACAGCCTGCGCGAAACGCCGCAGTCGGTAAGCGTGATGACCCGCCAATTGATGGACGACCAGAACGTCACCACCATCGACGACGTGATGGAGCGCACGCCGGGAATCACCACTTATGAATCGCCCATGGGCGGCAAGTATTTCTATTCCCGTGGTTTCAAGATGCTTGGCCAGTACCAGTACGACGGCGTGCCGCTGGACATGGGTAAGGACTACGTACAAGCCGACAGTTTCAGCGCCAATATGGCGATTTATGACCGTGTGGAAGTGCTCAAAGGCGCGGCCGGCATGCTCAAGGGCGCCGGCACCGCCAGCGGCGCGGTGAATTTCGTGCGCAAGCGACCGCAGGCCAGGCCCACGTCCAGCCTGTCGCTGTCCGCCGGCACCTGGGACAACTACCGCGCCGATGTCGACACCGGTGGCCCGCTCAATGACAGCGGCACCGTGCGTGGCCGCGCGGCGTTCAGCCAGCAGGATCGCGGCTCCTATATGGATATTTCCAAGCGCAAGGATCGCGCGTTCTACGGCGCGCTGGACATCGATCTCAACCCCGACACCACTCTGGGCCTGGGCGCCAGTTATGAAGACGTCGATGCCAGCCCGTGCTGGGGTGGCTTGCCGCGCTACAGCGACGGCAAGAGTGCCAAGCTCAGCCGCTCCACGTGCCTGGGCCAATCCTGGAACGACTGGCAAAGCCGGCGTGCCACGTTCTTCGCCGACCTTACCCATCACTTCAACGACGACTGGACACTCAAAGTCGCCGCCGTGCACAGCCGCAACCTGCAAGACACCAAGTATGCCGCCAGCGAAGGCACCATCGCTTACGGCAACCCGCTGCCTACCGCCAATTCCTATGCAGCCTTGATGGATTACGACCACAAGGACTTCGGCCTCGATGCCTACGTGGACGGCAAGTTCGAAGCGTTCGGCCTGGAGCACGAATTGATCCTCGGCGCCAACGGCAGCCGTGGCACCCAGGACGACATCTACGCGATCCAGAACTTGCCCAGGCGCCAAAGCATTTATCAACCCGACCACCATTTCCCGGAACCGGCCAATGACACCTTCTGGCCGAACATGTACCGCGGCGGCACGGTCAAGGAAACCGCCACGCAATACGGCACCTACGCCACGCTGCGCCTGCGTCTGGCCGAGCCGTTGATGTTTATCGTCGGCAGCCGAGTAAGCTGGTACGACAACCGCCGCCAGTCAAACAACCTGGGCTGGGGCGAATGGAGCGTGCAAGACGCACACACCAAAGAAAGCGGCGAAGTCACTCCATTTGCCGCGCTGATCTATGACCTCAATGAGCACCTGTCGGTATACGCCAGCTACGCCGATATCTTCCAGCCGCAGAGTGCCTATGCAACGGCCGATGGCGCAGCGCTCAAACCGAAAATCGGCAACAACTACGAGCTGGGCATCAAGGGCGAATGGTTCGACGGGCGCCTCAACAGCTCGCTGGCGCTGTTCCGCGCGATCGAGAAAAACGGCGCCGAGACCGACTTCCTGAGTTTTTGCCCGACCTCCGCCGATGGCTATTGCTATACCGACACCGGCAAAGTACGCGCCCAGGGCATCGAAGCCGAAGTCAGCGGCCAATTGCTCGAGCGTCTGCAGGTGTCCGGCGGCTACACCTACACCCAGACCAAATCGTTGAAGAATATCGACAGCAGCCTTGAAGGTGGCGCGTCCAATACCTACGTGCCCCGGCACATGCTGCGCATGTGGGGCGACTACCAGCTTGATGGCGCGTTGTCCAAATGGAGCGTGGGAGCTGGCGTCAATGCACAGAGCAGCAATTACCGGCTGCAAGGCATCAAGCTGGAGCAAGCCGGTTATGCCCTGTGGGATGCGCGCCTGGCGTACCGTGTGGATGACACGTGGACCGTCGCGCTGAACGGCAAAAACCTCTTCGACAAAAATTATTATCAAACCGTAGGCACGGCGTCCTGGGGTAATTTTTATGGCGAACCGCGCAATTTCACCGTCAGTTTGAAAGGCACGTTCTAACCCCCCTTCCCAGGGGCGATTGCTTCACTTAATCGCCCCTGCGCGTCCCCTTTTCCTGCCACGCGAAAAAACCTTTTCACAGCTGGCAGGAAAATTCTCACATTTGTTCCTACACTCAAAATCACCCCCCCCCGTGCCAAGTGCCAGTACAAGGAACGTCAAGCATATGACATGCAAAAGCCTGTTCTACCTCCCAGCAATGCTAAATCCAGCACGACGTCAATTTATTGGCCAATTCGCATAAGGAATCTTTTTTTTACCTTTTTCCCGCAAAACTACCTTCATTTGGATGGTTCCACTTGGATGATGGTTGCGTTTTAACCAGTTGTAGCGCTCCGCCTGCTCAGTTGAACAGTCGCAAAGCGAACCTGGTATGCAATGAGGGATGTTCGTATGCGAGAGAAGTCATCAGTTGTCAGTTTGTTTTTGACTCGTGCAGGTTTCGTTGAATTTTTTGTCATTTTTGTCAAGTTGATCCATGGCCTGACTGCCATTTTGCCGCCGCTGGTGCTGGCGTTTTTCATCGACCCGATGGAACTTGAAATGCGCTCGCGCTTTCTGGGTCTGTTGCTGTTCTTCGCGTTCCTGACGATTATTTTGTTCCAGGCCCTGGGCATCTATTCCGAAGAGCTGTTCAGCAACCGCCTGCGCTTGCGCGCCAAAATCGTGGCCTGGTCGTCGGCGTTCTGCATCCTGCTGTTCATGTACCAGATCCTGCAGGTGTTCCCGCAATTGAACCCGCGCAATCTTGTGGCCTGGTACTTCGCAAGCCTTGGGCTGTTCTGCCTGGAACGCATGATGATGCTGCGCCTGTACCGCAGCCTGATGCGCCGGGGCAAATACCTGCAACGCACGGTGCTTCTGGGCTTCACCGACACCGCCGTGCATATCGCCGACCACCTGCAACGCAATGGCGATATCCGCTCCGGCCTGATTGGTTTTATCGACGACCGCACCGAACGCATCCCCAAGGAGCTGAGCAACCTGCCGCTGCTGGGCAACACCCGCGACCTGGAAAAACTGATCCGCGCCGAGCAGGTCAACCAAGTGATGATCTGCCTGCCGTGGTCTGCCGAGCAGCGTATCCTTGGGCTGGTCAATCGCCTGCGACAGATGTCGGTGAACGTGATGCTGGTGCCGGACATGGCCGCCCTGCGCTACGGCCACAGCCGCATTACCGACGTGGGCGGTATCTTGATGTTCAACACCTCGCAGCTACCGCTGCGCGGCTGGGCGCCCTTTATCAAGCGCTGCGAAGACCTGTTGCTGGCCAGCATTGCCCTGGTGGTGCTGTCTCCGGTGATGCTGTTGACGGCCATCGCGATCAAGCTCGATTCCAAGGGCCCGGTGCTGTTTCGCCAGAACCGCTACGGCTACAACGACAATGAAATCCGCGTGTTCAAGTTCCGTTCGATGTTCACTGACCAAAGCGACTTCACCGCCGAACGCCAGACCACCCGCCAAGACCCGCGTGTCACACGCGTCGGCCGCATCATCCGCAAAACCAGCATCGACGAGCTGCCCCAGTTGTTCAACGTACTGCTGGGCAACATGTCCATGGTCGGCCCACGCCCCCACGCCACCGCAACCAAGGCTGCAGGCATTCCTTTTGAACTGGCGGTGAGCGAATACAGCTCGCGGCATCGGGTCAAGCCAGGCATCACCGGTTGGGCGCAAATCAACGGCTACCGGGGCGAAACCGATACCCTGTTCAAAATCCAGAAACGCGTCGAGTACGACCTGGAATACATCTCCAAATGGTCGGTGTGGTTTGACTTGTACATCGTTTTCATGACGGTCCCGGCCGTCCTTTCCACCAAGGAAGTCTATTGATGAATACCCTCAACGGATTGATTCCCTGCATTATTTCCGGTGGTTCGGGCACACGCTTGTGGCCGGTGTCCCGGCAGAACATGCCCAAGCCGTTCATGCGCATGCGCGACGGCCAGAGCCTGCTGCAGAAAACCTTCCAGCGCGCCGCACGCCTGCCCGGTGTGGAAAGCGTGCTGACGGTGACCAACCGCGACCTGCTGTTTCGCACCCTGGACGACTACCGCGGCGTCAACAAGGCCCACCTGCCCCTGGACCTGCTGCTCGAACCGTTCGGACGCAACACCGCAGCGGCCATCGCCGTGGCGGCGCTGCATGTGCAGGAACATTTCGGCGGTGACGCGCAACTGCTGGTGATGCCCGCCGACCACTTGGTGCTCGATGAAAGCGCCTTCGCCGAGGCAGTGACCCAGGCCCGCGAACTGGCCGAAGCCGGCTACCTGGTGACCTTCGGCATCCAGCCTGACCACCCGGAAACCGGCTTCGGCTATATCGAAAAAGGCGAAGCGCTGAGCCTGGGCAACCGGGTCAAGCGCTTTGTCGAAAAGCCCGACCTGGCCACCGCCCAAGCCTACCTCGACGGCGGCAAACACCTGTGGAACGCCGGCATGTTCTGCTTCAAGGCCAGCACTCTGGTGGATGAACTGAACACCCATGCCCCCGACGTTCTGATTGCTGCGCGTGCCGCCCTCGAACACAGCCAGCACCTGCAAAACAAAACCTCGCGCCAGCGCGAACTGGACAGCGACGCCTTCGCCAGCGCGCCGGACATCTCCATTGACGTGGCGCTGATGGAAAAGTCCCAGCAAGTGGCCGTGGTGCCGTGCGACATCGGCTGGAGCGATATCGGTTCCTGGGAAGCCCTGCGCCAGCTCACCCCCAGCGATGCCCAGGGCAACCAGGTCAATGGCGAAGCGATCCTGCATGACGTGCACAACTGCTACATCGATTCGCCCAAGCGCGTACTCGGTGCGGTCGGCGTGCGTGACCTGATCATCGTCGACACCCCCGACGCCCTGCTGATCGCCGACGCCAACCGCAGCCAGGACGTGCGCTACATCGTGGCCGAACTCAAGCGCCAGAATCATCCGGCCTTCAGCCTGCACCGCACCGTGACCCGGCCGTGGGGCACCTACACCGTGCTGGAGGAAAGCAGCCGCTTCAAGATCAAGCGCATCGTGGTCAAACCCCAGGCGTCGCTGTCGCTGCAAATGCACCACCACCGCAGCGAGCACTGGGTGGTGGTCAGCGGCGCTGCGCAGATCACCAATGGCGAACGTGAATTCCTGATCAACGCCAACGAATCCACTTATATACCGGCCGGACACAAACACCGCCTGACCAACCCGGGCATCATCGATCTGGTGATGATCGAAGTGCAGAGCGGCGAATACCTGGGCGAAGACGATATCGTGCGCTTCGATGACATCTACGGGCGTGCGCCTGCCGAAGTGAAGAAGTGACATGCGCACCTCGTTGATCATCCCGACACGTAACGCCTCCAGCCACCTGGCGCGGCTGCTGCCCGCGCTGAAGATGCAGACCCTGCAGCCGGACGAGATGCTGGTAGTCGACAGCGCCTCCAGCGATGACACCGTAGCGCGCTTTCGCGACTACGGCGCGCGGGTCGAGGTGATCGACGCCCGCGACTTCAACCACGGCGGCACGCGGCGCTGGGCCAGTGAACAGGTGAACGGTGACGCCCTGATCGTGATGACCCAGGACGCCATTCCGGCCACCCCGGAAACCTTTGCCAACCTGCTCGTTGAATTGCAGCAGGACCCGCTCAACGGCGTGGCCTACGGGCGCCAGTTGCCGCACCCGGATGCCGGGGTGCTGGGGGCGCAGTCGCGACACTTCAATTACCCGGCCCAAAGCCGCAGCAAGCGCCTGACCGATGCGCCGGAACTGGGGATCAAGACCTGTTTCAGCTCCGATTCGTTTTCCGTCTATCGGCGCAGCGCCCTGCACGCCGTAGGCGGCTTCCCCGCCGATGTCATCGGCAGCGAAGACGCCTACGTTGCGGCACGCATGCTGATCGAAGGCTACACCGTGCGCTACGCCGCCTCCGCGCAGGTGTACCACTCCCACGATTACCGGCTCATGGACGAGTTTCACCGCTACTTCGACATCGGCGTGTTCTACGGTCGCGAACCGTGGATACGCCAGGCCTTTGGCGATGCCGGCGGTGAAGGTAAACGCTATGTACTGGCTGAATTCGCGGCATTGCGCGCAGCCGGTGCCTGGCATCGCGTACCTGAAGTACTGGTGCGCAGCGCGTTCAAGTTACTCGGCTATCGGCTGGGTCATCAGGAACGCCGGCTACCTCTGGCCCTCAAGCGGCGCATCAGCATGTTCCCCGGTTATTGGAGGTGAGCATCATGACCTACAGGAAATCCTATTTGATGAAACGAACCGTGCTCGTCCTGGCCATGATGGCCTTGGCCGCCTGCAATACACCCGCGCGCATCGTCGCGCCTGATGACAAGACCGTCGAGGAAGGCAAGCGCGCCCTCGACCAGCTTGCCCAACTGCCGCCGGCGGTGGAACGCATCCGCGTCGGCGATCAGTTGCGCATCGTGCGCGACGCCGGGGAAATGCCAACGCTGTCGGCGTTCAACGTCAGTACGATCTACGAGCTGACGCTGTACACGGTGCAAAGCGACGGCAAGATCAACTACCCGTTCCTGGGCCCGATCCAGGTCGCCCGGCGCACGCCGACGGAAGTGGCGGACGAGCTCAGCAACAAGCTCGCGCCGGTGTATCGCGAGCCGCGGGTGACGGTGAACATCAACCAGGCGCCGGCCAATTCGATCATTGTTGGCGGCGCGGTGAACAACCCGACCACGGTGGCAATCGCCTCGGCCAACACCCTGGAGCAAGCCATTGTCGGCGCCGGCGGGGTGAACCCGGCGGGCAATGCGAGCATGGTCGCGCTGCTGCGCGAAGATACCCAGGGCGTCTATCGCGCTTACTTCCTGGACTTCAGCCAATACCTCAAGACCGGTCCCAACGGGCGCAAACAAGTGCCCCTGCAACGCGGTGACGTGGTGTTCGTGCCCAAATCCAACGTGGGCGAGCGCATCCAGGGCGTGGATACCTACCTGAACCAACTGATCCCATTCACCAAGTCGATCGGGGTTGGCTACAACTACACCCGAACCAGCGGCGGCAGTAACTAAAGGAGCGACATCCCATGATCGAGATCCGTTCTTTTCGCGATCTTCTGCGCCTGTTCTTCATCTTCCGCAAGGAGTTCAGGCTGGCGGCCATCGCGGCGCTGGTGATCATTTTGCTGGGGGCTTTCCTGCTGCCGGCCAAGTACGAATCCACCGCGCGCCTGTTGGTCAAGCCGGGGCGTGACTCGACGCTGCCGATCGAAATCAGCAACCGCCAGGCGCTGGTGATGCCCAGCACTCAGCGCGACCCGATTGTCGATGAAGAACGCCTGCTCACCGGGCGCCCGATCGTCCGCGCGGTGGCCGAGCATTATCTGGAAGTCATCGACAAAATGCCGCCGCCGGAAGGCGTCTGGAAGCGCACCAAGTTCTATGTCAAAAACGGTATCGGCGCAGTGTTCGACGGCGTACGGGTGGTGCTGGAAACCGTGGGCATCGTTGAAAAGACCACACCGGTGGAGCGCCTCGCCGCGAGCCTGGAGAAGAACTTTGAAGTCAGCCACGCGGCGGGCTCCACGGTGATGGACATCAGCTTCAAATGGGGCGACCCGCAAATCGCCCAGGCGGTGGTCAAGAGTTGGGTCGAGACCTACATCAACGAACGCACCGAGGCCCTGGGACGCAAGAGCCTGTATGCCTTCTATGAAGGTCAGGCGGCCAACAGCGCGACCGAAATCAAGAGCTACAAGCAGCAGATCCTCACTCACCTGAACCGGATCGGCGCAGCGAGCATTACCGATCGCCTGGAAGATTTATCCGAACGCATCAACGTACTGCGGGGCGAGACGTTCAACACCAGTCGCTTGATCGCCTCGTCCGACAGCGCCATTGCAAGCACGCGCACCCAGCTCAAGACCCAGCCAAAGGAAGTCACCACGGTTCGCCAGATTGCGCTGAACCCGCAGCAGCAGGACTTGCGCCGTCTGCTCAACCAGAAGCTGCTGGAAAAAGCCGACATGATGCGCACCTACACCGATAACGCGCCGCCGGTCAAAGCCCTGGACGCGTCGATTCGAGCGATGCAGGTCCAGGTCTCGAATGAAAGCAACACCGTGCAAAGCTCGGAAAACCGCGCGCCGAACACGCTCGAAATCCACTTGCAGCGCGTGCTGCTCGATGAGTCCAGCAACAACCTGGCGTTGCGTACCCAACTGGTGCAACAGCAGAAACAACTGGTCAACCTCGAAGCGCAACGCAAGGAAGCCCTGGATATCGAGCCGGAGCTGGCGCGCCTGTCCCGTGAGCTGAATACCACCGAGCGTAACTACGCGCTGTACGTGGATAACCTGGAAAAATCGCGCATCGACCGTGAGCTGGATAACAGCCAGATCAGCAACATTGCAGTGATCGAGGAAGCCACCCTGAACCCAGGCCGCATTTTCCCGAAAACCCTGCTGATGCTGTTTTTGGCGATCCCGTTCGCCATCGTCGTCGGCCTGCTGGTGGTCTACCTGTGCTACCTGCTCGATCAACGCATTCACGATGGTGGCCTGGTGGAACGCAAGTTCGGCCTGCCGTTGTGGACCACGCTGCCGGAGCTGGACACCAGCACCGCGCAAGGCACCAACGCGTTCAATGCGAGCATCTACCGGTTGTACGGCCTGTTGCAGTTGGACCGGGTGGCCGAACGCGGCCTGACCCTCGGGCTGACCTCGGCGCGCCACGGTGAAGGGGTGACCTTCGTGGTGGAGCAACTGCGCCTATTGCTTCAGGAAAACGGTATCACCGTGCGCGTCGGCGGGGTTGATCCGGCGGCGCCAGGTGAAGTGGTGCTGCTGGACGCCTCAGCGCTGCTGGACAACCGCGATGCCTTCGTCAACCTGCGCCGCGCCGACCTGATCGCGCTGGTGGTCGAAGCCCGCAAGAGCACGGTGCCGGTGGTGGAGCACGCGCTGTCGATCCTCAATACAGCATTCGGCAAAGTCGACGGCATCATCATCAACCGGCGCAAGTTCGAAGTGCCGGCCAAGGTACTGCGCACCATCGCCAAATACCGGGGGGCGTTCTGATGCGCATCGCCCTGCTTGCACCTTTGCCGCCGGAAAAAAACGGGATCGCCGACTATGCGAACCATTTCAAGACGGCATTGGAGCAACTGGGCGTGACGGTGGTGACACCGTTGAGCGGCGTGGAAGGCTCGAGCGCGGCGATCAGGCAGGCCGTTGCCGCGTTCGACTGGCGCAGCGTGGACCTGGTCCACGCCGAGCTGGGCGGCGGGCGCCTGGGAGAGTTCCTGGCCTTGCGCGAGTTGCGCAAGGGCTACCCTGACCTGCCGCTGACGGCCACCGTGCATGACCCCGAGCGCATCGTGTGGCGGCGCGAGCACCTGCCCTTCCCGCTCAACCTGCTGGAGCGCCTGCCCAGCCCGTTGCCGCAGGCGGCAGTGGTGCTGGCAGACCCGCTGACCCTGCGTGAAGAACGCCAGGTCGCGCGGGGCCTGACGCGGTTGATTACCCTGACCCGCCTGGGCGCCGATTGCCTCAGCCAGCGTATGCAACTGCCGGCCGGCAAGGTGGCGGTCATCCATCACGCCAACCTGGCGATTGCAGCCGTGGCCTTGCCGCCGCTGGATACGCTGCACCTGTTGTATTTCGGTTTCATCTACCGTGGCAAAGGCATTGAAGACCTGTTGCAGGCCCTGGCCGCCGTCTTCGAGCAAGCCCCCCAATTGCGTGACCGTGTGCGCCTGACCCTGGCCGGTGGCACTGCCGCCGAAATGGCGTTTGGCGCGGGCGGCAATTACCTGGAGCAGTTGAACCGCCAGATCGCCGACCTCGGCCTGGCAGGCGTCATCGATTGGCGGCTGAACCTGCCGGCTGACGAGATTGCCCAGACGATCCAGGCCCACCATGTGATGGTGCTGCCGTATCGCGAATCGAAAAAACTCGGCCTGCTCGGCCGCCAACGCGGCACCAGTGGCGCGCTGTCCTGGGCCGCCGCGTGCGGGCGCGGGGCGATTACCTCCGATGCGCGGGCGTTTGCCGAGGAAGTCGCCAGCGGCAACGGCGCGATCTATCCCGAAGGCGATGTGGCCGCGCTGGGCGAGCAGTTGTTGCGCCTGGCCCGTACGCCGACCCTGGCCCGGGACTGGGCCGAACGCGCCGGCGCCATCGGCCGCGAACGCTTATGGCCGCTGACGGCGCAGCACTTCAAGCAGCTCTTCGAACAGGCAATTGCGGGGGCCCCGTATGGCACGTAAACGGACTTATTTCGCCACCCTTGCGCTGGTCGCCGCCCTGGGGCTGACCGCCTTTATCTGGGGGCGCCAGGCCGACGCCGAGAGCCATGTGCTCAAAGGCAACAAGGTGGTGGTGTGGAAGGATTTCCTCGGCGTCAACGCGCAGTTCCTGTGGTTCAGCCCCGAGCGTTACCAGTTGCAAATCGACCGCCTCAAGGAGCTGGGCCTGGAATGGGTGCGCCTGGACCTGCATTGGGACCAATTGGAGCCGGTTGCCGACCAGTACCAGGTGGCGACCCTGGACCAGTTGGTGACCAGGCTTGAAGACAACCAGCTCAAGTCAGTGTTTTACCTGGTCGGCTCGGCGCCCTTTATCACCACCGCGCCGGTGGGCGCGCCCTACCAGGATCAATACCCGCCGCGAGACCCGAATGTGTTTGCGCTGCGCATGGCGCTGTTGGCCCAGCGCTACCCCAGCGTCGACGCCTGGCAGGTGTGGAACGAGCCGAACCTGCTGGGCTTCTGGCGCCCGGCGGCGGACCCGGCCGGTTATGCCACGCTGCTGCGCACCACCGCCGCCGCACTGCGCGCTGTCGCCCCGAACAAACCGGTGGTGGCCGCCGGCATGGCGTTTTTCAGCGAAATGCCCAACGGCCAGACCATGCTCGATGCCCTCGATGCCCTAGGCGTGCCGAGCCTGAACACCGTCATGTCCTACCACCCTTACACGCAACTGCCCGAGGGCAACGACCCGGCCAACCTCGACTTCGTGGCCAAGACCACCGCCCTCAACCAGAAGCTGCGCAACAGCGGCGTGAAAACCCTGTGGAGCACCGAGTGGGGCTGGTCGAACTACCTCGGGCCCAAGGAAGCCCAGGACATCATCACCCAACAGGGCCAGGCCGATTATGTGATACGCCGCCTGGCGCTGATGAGCGCGCTGGATTTCGACAAGATTTTCCTGTTTACCCTGAGCGACCTGGACCAGCGCGCCAGCGTGCGCGACCGCGCCTACGGCTTGCTTGATATCGACGCCAAGCCCAAGCCGGTCTACACCGCGTTGAAAAATTTCCTCGACGTCAGTGGCCCGCGACTGACCCCCGGCGATCCGCCCACCGCCGACCAATTGCCCGACGGCCTGTTCAGCATCGGCTGGACCCGTGCCGACGGGCGCAAGCTGTGGTTTTTCTGGTCGGCCCGTGGCGGTAACGCGCACTTGCCGAACCTCGCCAGCGCGACGTTGTACGACCCGTTGCGCGGCACGCAGACACCGGTGAGCGGCACCAATGGGTTGACTGTCCCGGTCAAGTCGAACCTGCAAATTCTGTTATGGGATTGAAGCCCGCCATGCGCATTTTATGGATCCTGCCCTACTCGCCCTGGCCCGCCACCAGCGGCGGCAAGACGCGCCAGTTCCATCTGCTGCGCAGCCTGGCGGCGCGTGGGCACCGGATCACCCTGCTGCTGCACGACAAGCACCCGGTGTCGCTGGCCGATCGCCAGTTGCTGGAGGCGTTTCTCGATCAATTGATCATCCTGCCGCGCCGCTCGCTGCGCAGCGTGAAGACCCTGGTGGCCGGGCTGTTTGCGCCTTACCCGTTGCTGGCCAGCGTCAACGGCCTGTCGAGCGCGCTGCAGGACCGGTTCAACCAACTGCTCAATGAACATTGGGACGTGGTGCAGGTCGAGCACACCTACACCTTCCAACCTTATGAAGAGGCCCTGGTGCGTCAATCCCAACCTTTCGTGCTGACCGAACACAATGTTGAGTCGGCGCTCGGTGCGGCCACCTACGACCGCTTGCCGCGTTGGGCGCTGCCGTTCATTCGCTATGACCAATGGCGCTACACGCGCTGGGAACGTCGCGTGATGCGTCAGGCCACCCAGGTGGTGGCGGTCACCGACAGCGATGCGCAGGTGCTGGAAAAAATCGCCGGCAAACCGGTGCCGGTGGTGGTCAATGGCGTGGACTGCGATCACTTCGCCGCTGCCCGTCCTGACCCGTCGACCCGCCGCGTGTTGTTCCTGGGCAACTATGAGTACGCGCCCAATGTGGATGCCATCGAATGGGCCCTGGATGAAATCCTGCCCAAAGTCTGGGAACACTGCCCCGACGCGCGCATGAGCGTGTGCGGCTTCGGCATGCCCGCCAGTTGGCGCGAACGCTGGCAGGACCCGCGCATCGAATGGCAAGGCTTTGTGCCAGACCTGTTGAGCCTGCAATCGACCTGTTCGGTGTTTCTCGCGCCGTTGCGCCATGGCGGTGGTTCCAAGCTCAAGGTGCTCGAAGCGCTGGCCGCCGGCCTGCCCCTGGCCAGCACCGAACAGGGGGTGTCGGGCCTGGACCTGGTGGACGGCCTGGATTATCTCGGCGGGCAAACCGCCGTCAGCCTGGCGGACGCCGTGGTACGCCTGCTGCAATCGCCCGAAGCCGCCGCGCCCATGGGTGAAGCCGGCCGCGCCTATGTGCGGCGGGCCCATGACTGGAGCGTTGCCGCCAGCCAACTGGAGCAGGTGTACGCTACCCTCTCGCCGCTCAATCAAAAGGAGCCCGTATGCGTGTAGGCCTGGATTACCGCACCGTCGGCACCTCACCGCAATCGGGCATCAGCCGCCAGGTGTATGCGCTGGAAAGCGCCCTGCGCAGTTTGCCGGACCTGGAACTGGAGCGCTTTACCGTGGCGCCCCGGGGCGATCAAACGCGGTTGCAGGCGCACTGCCCGGCCTGGGGCTGCGCGAAAACGGCGATGCACCAGCCGCAGAATCGCCTGCGCTTCGAAGCCGGTTTTTTACCCCGCGCCCTGCGCGAACAGCACATCGATCTGTACATCAGCACCTTCAATATGGGCCTGCCGTTGCCGCCCCGGCCCACAGGGTTGCGTACCGTGGTGCTGCTGCACGACCTGTTCCAGATCACGCTGGACAACTACCACGCCAGCCGCCTGAAGGCACTGGTGTACAAGACCACCGATCGGCTGTCGATTGCCTATGCCGTGCGTAGCGCCGACCGGGTGTGGACGCCCTCCCAGTACAGCGCCGACGAAACCGCGCGGTTGTTTCCTCAGGCAGCGGGCAAGATTCGCGTGCTGCCCAATCAGGTGGACGGGTTCAACGAACCGGCGGCGGACCTGTCGGCGCGCCCACTGCCCAAGGGCTTCTGGCTGCTGGTCGGCACCCGTGAATTGCGCAAGAACGTGCCGTTCCTGGTGGATGCCTGGCAGCAGGCGCGGCGCCTGTCCGTCAACGTGCCGGAATTGGTGCTGGTGGGCAGCCTGGAGCATTTGCCCGACGCCCAGCGCACCCTGGCGGGCATTCATGCGCTGAGTGGCGTCTCTGATGCCGAGTTGCACGGGCTGTACCGCCAGGCGTCACGTGTATGGCAACCCTCCTACGCTGAAGGTTTCGGTTTGCCGGTGATTGAAGCGTTGAGCGTCGGCACCCCCGTGGCCGTGGCCAGCGGCACCTCGCTGGACGAAATCACCCCGCCGTCGGCGCCGCGCTTTTCGCCCACCGATGGCCCTGCGTTGGTACAGCTGATGCTGAGCCTGGGTGAGCGCGGCGATGAAGGCACCCCCGAAGACCATCGCCAATGGGCCGCACGTTTCAATCAACACGCCTATCGCCGGCGCCTGGCCGAACTGATCGAGGAGCTGAAATGAGACTCTCCCTGGCAAGCCTCGTCGCTATCCTCCTCGGCGCGCTGTTTGGCGTGGTCGCCCTGGTGCTGTCACCGGCCAAAGCGTTTCTCGCCGTGATTGGCCTGGCGGCGGCGGTGACCATCCTGCGCTTTCCCTTCTGGGGCTTTTTGCTGTTCGCCCTGGTCGCGACCTTCATGCCCTACTCCACGCTCAACCTGGGCATCCGCAGTACCGTGAGCGAAGCGATCCTTGCGCTGACCTGGGGCGCGGTGCTGTGGCACGGTTTTCTGTCACGCCTGCCGGATGCGCCGCGCCTGGCCCGCCGTCCCACCGACCAGATGCTGCTGTGGCTGATGCTGTTCAGTGTGTTCCCGTTCATTGTCGGCCAGGTCAGCATCCACGCCGAAACCAGCGGCGTGGCCAACTGGCTGCGCTGGTTGCTGAACCTGTCAGGGGTATTTCTCGCGGCCAGGTTGTTGGTCGACTACAAGCGCCGCGAAAGCCTGGTGATCGCCTTGCTGCTGGGCACCCTGGCAATGCTGGTGATGTCGATCGCGGTGTTCGTGCGCACGCGCTCCGGGGCGGGAATTGCGCCGATCCTGGCGCTGCTCAATTACGGTAACTTCGACATGTTGAAATTCGGCCTGGAAGCCATGTCGTCGCGTATGGGTTCGCCGTGGATGCACCCGAATGCCATCGGCGGAATCATGGCGCTGCTGCTGCCGCTGGCCTTCTGTTACGGCATGACCGAACAGGGTTGGAAACGCGCGCTGGGACTGGGCGTGGCGTGCCTGGGGGCGGCGGCATTGCTGCTGGCCAGCAGCCGGGGGGCGATGGTCAGCCTGGCGCTGGTGCTGATATGGCTGGCCACCCGGCGCGTGCCTTACACCGGTCGCTTGCTGATGATCGGCGCGGCGCTGACCGTGGCGCTGGTCATCGCGTATCCGCCGTTGCAGGAGCGCCTGGCGACGATTTTCTCGTCGAGCAACGCCAGTACCGAAGTGCGTTTCGACGAGTACCGCATGTTCCCGCAGGCCGTGGCGGCGTACCCGTTCGGCATCGGTTTCAAGGTCGACCCGCCGGTACCGGGTACGCAGTTGCTGGGGATCTCCAACCTGTGGCTGAACTTCATCTACAAGACCGGCGTGGTCGGCATGCTGTTGTTTATCGCCGTCACCGTGCGCTGGTGGCGTGAAGCCCGGCCGGAAAAAGGCCCGATCCGCCTGACCAAGGACAATGCGCTGTGGCTGGGCAGCACGGCCGGGATTCTGTCGGCGCTGGTCAGCGGTTTGTTTGACCACTACTTCAGCTTTGCCGTGGTGATGGTGGCGCTGTTCTGGCTGATGGTGGGGATTAACGTGCTGGAGGCGCGCCGCTTGTTCCCGGCGCGCCTGCCCCAGGTCAAAACGGTGGCGTTTCGCAAGCCAGTACTTGATGGCGCGCGGTCCTGATGCTCGGTTCTGCCGCATGGCTGACCGTGGCAACTCTGTTGGGTCTGTGCCTGGGGTTTGCGCGCGAGTGGCTGCTGGTGGCGGCCTGGGGCGCGGGCGAGCGCAGTGATGCGTTTCTGATCGCGTTGTTCCTGCCCGAGGCGCTGCGCATGTCGCTGGCCGGCGGCGTATTGAGCGCCGCCGCGTTGCCGCTGTATCTGCAACGCGAGGACGACGAACGCCTGGACTGGCTGGCGGTGCTGTTTCCGGCATTGATGCTGATCGCCCTGTTCACCAGCCTGTTGCTGATGCTGTTGGCGCCCTGGCTGGTACAGGTGCTCGGCCCTGGACTGGCGGCCGGCGCCACGGCCCTGGCCGCCAGCAACCTGCAGATCGTGGCGTGGTGTGTACCGGGCTTGATGCTGCATGCGCTGTTCAGTGTTCCATTGCAGGCCAGCGAGCGCTTCGTGCTGGCGGGGTTGGGCTCGCTGCTGTTCAACCTGCCGCCGGTGACGTACCTCGCAGTGGCAGGCACCGCCAGCCAGCCGCACAGCCTGGCGCTGGCCTGCCTGGTCGGCAGCGCATTGATGCCACTGGCGCTGCTGCCGTCGCTCTGGCGCCAGGGCTGGCGACCCTGGCGCGTGCAGCTGTCGCTCGTCCCCTTGCGCGAACTGGGCCAGCGCATCGGCCCGCTGTTGCTGAGCAACGGTGCCAGTCAGGGCCTGGCGTTGATCGAGCGCCTGGTGGCGTCGCTGTTGGGGGAAGGCGCGGTGACCTGGGTCAACCTGGCACGCAAGCTGATGAACCTGCCGCTGATTGCGCTGATGAGCCTCAATCAAGTCCTGCTGGGGATGATGAGCCGACGCCAGGGCGATGAACGCCTGGCCCTGCTCAAGCGCGGCCTGGAAACCGCCAGCGTGCTGACCCTGCCGGCCGGCGTCGGCCTGGTGGCGGCGGCACCGAGCCTGGTGGCGCTGCTGCTGCCCAACCAGGCGGCGGGCTCGCCGCTGCCGCCGTTGCTGGCATGGTTTGCCGTGCCCCTGGTGTTCGGTGCATGGAACGCCCTGCTCGCGCGTTACGCCTACGCCGCCGGCGATACGCGTCAGCCGCTGCGCTGCGAACTGCTCGGCAGCCTGGTCAACGTGCTGCTGCTGGGCGTGCTGCCGTTTGTGTTTGGTTTGGCTGGCATTCCGCTGGCGGCGCTGGCGGGCGTGGTCTGTACCGCGCTGCTGCTGATGCAACGCCAGGCGTTGCTCGGCGCCCTGCCGTGGGCCCGGCATTGGCTGATCAGCACCGTACTGATGGGGCTGGCGGCGCTGCTGTTGTTTCGAATCGAAGGCGTGTGGCTGCAACTGGGCTTGAGCACCCTGGCAGGCGCGATAGTGTTGCTGGGTATGGGGCTGTGGCTGTGGCTGAAGCCGTGGCGCAAGGCGTGAATGATTGTTCGGGAAGACTCAAATGAAACATCGCTGGATTCAAATGGATATCGCCAAAGGCATCGGTATCCTGGTTATCGTGTACGCCCACAGTTGGTTTGTCGCCAACTCGGTGGATTTGCTCTACCCAATCATTGCCTCGTTCGTGCTGCCGTTGTTCTTCTTTTTGTCCGGGGTGTTCTTCAAGCCCGAGCAGCCGTTCGTGGAGATGGCGGTGCGCAAGGCCGATGGCTTGCTCAAGCCGTTCTTCTTCACCATGTTGGTGTATGTGATCGTGCGCGCTGTGCTGCGCGGGCAGCCGTTGCTGCCGGACATCGGCGGCGTGTTTTACGCCTCGGTGGATACCATCCCGTGGCAGGCGTTGTGGTTTTTGCCGCACTTCTGGGTGGCGATCCTGTTCAGTTGGCTGATGCTGCGGCTGATCCAGCGCCTGAAGCTGCCGTTGCCGGGCGCTTGCGTGCTGGCCGGCGCGCAACTGTTGCTCGGCATCTGGGTGCTGCCGTGGTTCTGGCAATTGCCGGTCAGCGTCGGCGAGCAGACCTGGACAATGCCCGGCCTGCCCTTCAGCCTCGACGTGACGCTGATCAGCAGCACCTACTTCATCTACGGCTACCTGCTGCGCGATTGGCTGCGCCGGCATGAGGGCTCGCTGCTAACGCTACTGATTGCGGTGGCGCTGTTCGCCGCGGTGTTCCTCTATAGCCACGACACCATGGACCTGGCGCAGCGCCGTTACGACCACTGGTTGTGGACCAGCCTGCTGGCGGTGATCGGCGTGTACCTGTGCTGGGCGCTGGCGCGGGTGTTGATGGTGTCGACCCTGCTGACCCGGGTGATGACCTATATCGGCCAATCCACCTTGATCCTGTTGATCTTCCACGGCGAGATCCAGCACAAGACTTTCGACCTCATGGAGCGCCTGGGCCTGCATCCGCTCATGGCGGCGTGTGTGGGCTTTGTGGTGGCGGTGGTGGTGCCATTGCTGATCGGCGAAGTGATCAAGCGGGTGGCATTCCTGCGGTTTTTCTACTTCCCGTTTCCGCTGCGCAAGGCGCCTAAACCTTAAGCAGGACTGATGTGGGAGGGGCTTGCCCGCGATAGCGGTGGGTCAACCAACATCGATGTTGGCTGGGCCGACGTCTTCGCGGGCAAGCCCCCCTCCCACATTTGGATCTGTACGCTCAGTCGTCCAGTTGTTGCGGCGCAGGCTTGCTGCCGGGTTTGGCCGGTTTCGCGCCCTTGGCTGGCACGGGTTCGACCGGTGCGGGTTCCGGCGCGGCAGCCGCCTCTTTCTCGGCCATCGGCATCTGGTCGATGGTACTGAAGAACTCTTTCAGATCGAGCGTATCCGGCGGCACGTTCTTCTCGAGTTTCTTGTCACCGTCCTTGCCCACCAGGATCACCTTGGTGCCGCTGCCGACACCGAGTTTGAGGGCGCGGATCAGCGCATTGGTCTCAGGCGGTGTGAGCTTTTTGCTGTCCTTGGGGTCCTTGGCGAACTTCTCGCCTTCGGCACCGATGCTGCCGAATTTCACGGTGTAGAGCACCATGCTGCGCTCTTCGAAGGACTGCTTGGTGGCAGGCTCTTCCAGTTGTTTCTTGAGCGTGGCCAACGTCGGGTTACCCGCATCGAGTTCCACCACGACCAGAGGGCGGGTTTTGCCCAGCTCCAGCTTGAGCGGATTATCATCGGCAGCCAACAACGGCCCCGTAAAAGCCATCAAGGTAGCCAGGGTCAGCGACCGGATGAGCATGCGCACCTCCTTTGAATTCCATGCAGGGTTCTTGAGTTTCATGTCTGCGACAGTCAAATTCAAGGATGATTCCTACGCCACGTTGAGAAGCGTAGGTCAGGGCGCACGCTACGCAAGGGTTTGCAGGGCAGTGAGGCCATTGTTTCCTCTGATTACGAGACCTGCCAATCCGGCCAATGCCGGGCGAATACGGGTTGCACAACCGGGTCGGCGTCCACCCGCTCCAGGGTATGGGCAAAACCCGGGGCCAAATTGTGCAGCGCTTCCCGCGCGTCATCCCAGCGCGACACCGCCGCCGCCATGATGCCCAGCGCGTTGGGGATGTTGTCGTGCGTGAACAACTGGTCGGCAAACTGGTCGGCGAACACTACCCAGGCCTGATGCAGATAGCGCCGCGTGCCGGTGATCAGTTGCGCTTGCAGGGTCTCATCCGCGTCGCCCAGCCAGCGTTGCGGGTAGTCGATGATGCCGATGGCCGAATAGCAATTGGCGGCGATATACAGCAGGCCGCGCAGAATCTGCGCGCGGTTGCCGGCCAGCAGGTCGGCCTGGGGATACTCAAGGCCCAGGTGGATCAGGATGGCGGCGCTTTCGGTCAGCACCTGGCCATCGGGGGTGACCAGGGTGGGAATCTGTTTCAAGGGATTGATGCGCGCAAGGGCTTCGCTGCCCTCGCCGTCCTGCCAGGAACTGGCCTCCACGCGATGCCACTGCACGGCGCAGCGTTGCAGGGCGATTTCGATCATGCAGGAACCGGACTCGTCGGTGCCGTAGAGTGTGTACATGGACATTTGCTCCTGAGAGACGGGGGTTATGCGGGCGTTCGCCTAGAACAGGCCCATCTGACCGCCCACCAAAGTGCCAAAATCATCGTTCACGAACGGCAGGATCGCATCCGCCACGGGCTGCAATTGCCGGGTCACATAATGATCGTAGTCGATCGGCGCTTGCCGCACCTCCAGCGGCTCCGGACCGTTGACGCTGATCACATAGCTGATCCAGCCGCCGCGCTGGTACTGGCGCGGGCGCCCGAGGCGGTCGTTGTATTCATCGGCCAGGCGTGCGGCGCGCACATGGGGCGGGACGTTGCGTTCGTAGTCATGCAGCGCTCGGCGCAGGCGCTTGCGGTAGATCAGCAGGTCGTCGAGTTCACCGCTCAAGGTGCGACGCACATAATCGCGGACATAATCCTGATGCGGCTGGCGATGGAAGATGCGCCGATAGAGCTCCTGCTGGAATTGCCGCGCCAGGGGCGACCAGTCACTGCGCACGGTTTCCAGCCCTTTGTAGACCATCTCTTCGCTGCCATCGCCGCGCACCACCAGGCCGGCGTAGCGCTTCTTGCTGCCCTCCTCCGCGCCGCGAATGGTCGGCATCAGGAAGCGGCTGAAATGGGTCTCGTATTGCAGCTCGAGGGCACTTTGCAGGCCGTATTCGCTGTGCAGATGGCTGCGCCACCAGTCGTTGACGTGCTGCACCAGCGCCTGGCCGATAGGACCGGCGTCCTCGTTGGAATGGCCGCTGCCGAGCCAGACGAACGTGGAGTCGGTGTCGCCGTAGATCACTTCATAGCCCTGGGCCTCAACCAGCTCACGGGTCTGGCGCATGATCTGGTGCCCGCGCATCGTGATCGACGACGCCAGCCGCGTATCGAAGAACCGGCAGCCGCTGGAACCGAGCACGCCGTAGAAGGCATTCATGATGATCTTCAGGGCTTGGGACAATGGCGCATTGTGTTCGCGCTTGGCCACTTCGCGGCCTTCGGAAACCCGCGTGACGATGGACGGCAGGCAATGGCGGGTGCGGGAGAAGCGCGCGCCGCGAAAGCCTTCCACCGAGGCGCTGTCGTCTGGATGCCTGAGGCCTTCGATCAAGCCCACCGGGTCGATCAGAAAACTGCGGATGATCGACGGGTAGAGGCTTTTGTAGTCCAGCACCAGCACCGACTCATAGAGGCCCGGGCGTGAATCCATGACAAAGCCGCCGGGGCTGGCCTGGGGCGGTTTGTCGCCGAGGTTGGGCGCGACGAAGCCCTGGCGATGCATCAACGGCATGTAGAGATGGGTAAACGCCGCGACGGAACCGCCATTGCGGTCGGCAGGCAGGCCGGTGACGCTGGCGCGTTCGAGCAGGAACTCGAGCAGGTCGGTCTTTTCGAAAATCCGCGTGACCAACTCGCAGTCCTTGAGGTTATAGCGCGCCAGGGCAGGCTTGTCCTCGGCGAACATGCGGTTGATTTCGTCCATGCGCTGGTAAGGCGTGGAGATGTCCTTGCCTTCGCCCAGCAGGGTTTGCGCGACGTTCTCCAGGCTGAACGACTCGAAGCTCCAGGTGGCCGAACGCAGGGCTTCGATGCCGTCGATGATCAGTCTGCCTGCCGCCGCGGCGAAGTAGTGATTGCGGCTGCCGTGTTCGCGCCAGGTCATGGCTTCACCGCCGCGCCCGAGCAGGAGCGGCACGTTCAGGCGCTGGGCATGTTCGTGCAGTACGCGCAGGTCGAATTGCACCACGTTCCAGCCAATGATCGCATCCGGATCGTGGAGGGCCAGCCATTGGTTGAGACGTTCAAGCAGCTGGGCGCGGGTGTCGCAATAGTCGAGCTTGAAATCCACCGCATCGCGCTTATTGGGTGGCCCGAGCATGTACACCTGGCGCTCGCCGCAGCCTTCAAGGGCGATGGAATAGAGGTCGCCCTGCGCCGTGGTTTCGATGTCCAGGGACACCAGCTTCAATGGCGGGCGGTAGTCGGGGGCGGGCTTCATCTGGGCGTCGAGCAGGATGCCGCCTGCATCCGCGGTGCCGCCGAACCACACTGGGGCGGTGATAAAGCGTTCCATCATGTAGCGCTCGGGCGGCCGCACGTCGCCTTCATAGACATCGACCCCGGCGCTGCGCAGGCGTTTTTCGATGTCCATCAGTTGGCGGTGCTGCCGGACGTAGAGCCCCAGGACCGGGCGGTGGTGGAAATCGCACAACTGCAACGCGCGCAACTCGATATCGCGCTCGTCCTTGAGCAGCCAGCCCAGCGGCTTGCGATGGATCTCGGGGATAAACATCACCGAGGTCTGCACGGGTAGGCGAATGCACCGAGGCCCTTGGTCGGTCGCCAGCCAGAAGCTGACCTGCGTACCCGCCGGAGTGTCACGCCAATGCCGGGTCAGGACAAAACCCTGCTGTAAATCCACCGTACCGCACCTCGGCAATTGCTTTCAGGGCGTGATTCTACTCGGCATCCGGTAGAGGCGGCACGTTAACTGTCATCTCACAAATTTGTTGCGGAATATGAATAACAATTACTATCATTCGCGCCGGAGTCGTATTCGCGCAGTGAGGAAGCGCACCGTGTTGCCCCCTTCCTCATCATTGACGGTTCACCGTCCGGATTGACCATGCCTCTGTGTAGCCGCCTCGCCGTGCCCTTTCGCCCCACCGTGCTTGCCCTTTTCTGCTCCTTGAGCGTTGCTGCGCAGGCCGATACCAGCAACACCTTGCAACTGGATGCCACGCGCATCGATGCCCAGGCCCCCGCGCCCGATGCGTTGCCTGCGGTGTACGCCGGTGGGCAGGTTGCCCGCGGCGGTCAACTGGGTGTACTGGGCAATCAGGACATCATGGACGTGCCGTTCAGCATGTCCTCGTATACCGAGCAGTTGATTCGCGACCAACAGGCGGAAACGATCGGCGATGTGCTGCTCAATGACGCGTCCGTGCGCCAAGCGTCAGGGTTTGCGAACCAGGCCCAGACCTTCATGATTCGCGGTTTGCCGTTGAATGGCGACGATATCTCATATAACGGCTTGTACGGCATCCTGCCACGCCAGATTATGTCCACTGACGCGCTGGAACGTGTGGAAGTGTTCAAGGGCCCCAACGCGTTCATTAATGGTGTCACGCCGGGCGGCTCGGGTATCGGCGGCGGTGTGAACCTGCAACCCAAGCGTGCCGGTGACGTGTCGCTGCGCCGTTTCAGCACGGACATCAGCAGCGATGGCCGGGTGGGCGAGCATCTGGATATCGGGCAGCGCTTTGGTGAGGATCATCGTTTTGGCGCGCGGATCAACCTGTCCCAGCGCGAAGGCGACACCGGTATTGACGACGAAAACCAGCGCTCGAAGCTGTTCGCGGTCGGCCTCGATTACCGTGGCGATGCACTGCGCCTGTCGGGTGATTTCGTGTACCAGAAGCAGCGTATCAATGGCGGACGCAACTCGGTGTTCCTGGGTAACGCGACCCACGTCCCGGATGCGCCTTCAGCGGATACCAACTATGCGCCCCGCTGGAGCAGCACCAATCTGGAGGACACCTTGGGCATGCTGCGCGCCGAATACGACCTGAATGAAAACTGGACGGCTTACGCCGCAGGCGGTGCCAAGCACAGCCGGGAAATGGGCCGATATTCTTCGATTACCCTGACCGACAACCTCGGCAATGCCACCTCCAGCCGCTCGACCATTGCACACGAAGAAGACAACGCCAGCTTAATGACCGGCTTGAACGGCAAGTTCCAGACCGGCCCTGTCAGCCACCGACTCAACTTCGGCCTGGCCGGCATCTGGACCCAGGCGCGCAACGCCTATGTGTTCAACGGTTCACCGGGGGCAACCAACCTCTACAACCCTGTGACCGGCGCCGCCCCCACGCTCAACACGCCGCGCAATACCCCCGGCACCGATTTCAGCGACCCGACCATTACCGGCAAGACATTCGTGCGCAGCGCTGCGGTGTCCGACACGCTTGGCTTCTTTGATGACCGTCTGTTGGTGACATTGGGTGCACGTCGCCAGCAAATGGTGGTGCAGGGTTACAACTACATGAGCGGAACGCGCACAGCCAACTACGACGAATCTATCACCACGCCGGTCTACGGCATTGTGTTCAAGCCATGGGAGCACGTATCCCTGTACGCCAACCGCATCGAAGGCCTGGCACAGGGCCCCACCTCGCCGCTCAAATCCGGCGACCGGACGATCATCGGTGGCGGGCAAGCCTTCGCACCGGCGCGCTCCAAGCAGATCGAAGCGGGCGTCAAGGTCGACATGGGCACCTATGGCGCCACCCTCGGTGTGTACCGTATCGAGCAGCCAGGCGCAGGTTATGCGCAAGTGATCGATGCAACCACCGCGCGCTATGTACGCGAAGGTCAGCAGATCAACAAAGGCGTCGAACTGAACGTCTTCGGCGAACCGGTAAGTGGCCTGCGTTTGCTCGGCGGAGTGACGCTGATGAAGACCGAACTCAAGGGTACCCTCAACGGTGCCAACGACGGCAACCGCGCCATCGGCGTTCCTTCCTTCCAGTTCAACGCCGGCGTGGATTGGGACGTCCCCGGCCTGCAAGGTGTGACCCTCAATGGGCGCATGCTGCGCACGGGCGGCCAGTATGCCGACGCGGCGAACAACCTGAGCCTGCCCGCCTGGAACCGCTTCGACCTGGGCGCGCGCTACACCTTCACGCTGGCTCAACGTGAGATGACACTGGGCGCTACGGTGGAGAACGTCGCCAACGAGAAATACTGGGAATCGGCTCAAGGCGGCTTCCTGAGCCAGGGTGACCCGCGGGTGGCGAAGTTGTCGGCGACGATTGATTTCTAAATCCACGGTTGTTGACGTCGGGCATCAGCGTTGATGCCCGTTCGCGTCAGGCTCGCTGGGCTTTGTTCAGATAGTTTTCGATGTTGCCCATTTGCTCATCCCAGCCTCGGGAATTCATCTTGAACGCTTTCTGGCGTCGAGCCTGGGGAACGTTGTCGAAACCGGATTCCACCACCCGCAGCAGAATGCCCGGTGCGCGATCCTCAACCGTGAATTCCACCAGCGTCGGTGCTTCCTTGTCGTAGTCGATATGTTTATCTACCGCGAAGGGATGCCACCAGAAAGAAAACAGGGTTTGCGGCAGGATGCGTTCGATCCTGGCCTTCCACACTACATGTTCGTAGCCTGGGTAGGTGATCGGCGCTTCGAGGGTTTCTCCGGCCACAAAGGTCTTTCCCTTGAGGGCAATACCGAACCAATCGCCAAATCGCTCAGCATTCGTGAGCGCTTCCCACACTTGTTTACGTGATGCGTTGAGCAGGACTTTTCGTTCGATGCGATCTAATACGTGCATAAGACACCTCCTCCATTGAACACTAGGCGACATCGACCAATGCGCAACTTTTGGTTATGCGCGATGATGATGAGCCCATCCTTGACTTGGTCATAGGGTATGACTGAATGCTCGAAGGGAAGTTGCCTTGCACAAATGTGTGGGCTATCGCATGGATAGCCCATGGGAGTGGCAGTGATCTAGACGTGGGGATCGCCAGGCGCTTTGGCCGGCGTCGCATATTGCGGCTTCAAATGACCCTCCTGGTCGAGCAGCCAGGCATCCATGATCTGGCGCACCACCGGGCCCGCTACACGGCCGCCGGCCTCGCCGTTTTCGATCATCACTGAAATCACGATCTTCGGATGTTCGGCTGGCGCAAAGCCGACAAACAAGGCGTTATCGCGATGACGCTCCAGCGTCTTGTTGCGGTTGTAACGCTCACCCTGCTTGATCGCCACCACCTGCGCGGTACCGCTCTTGCCGGCAATGCGATATTGGGCACCTTGCGCGGCCGCGCGGGCGATACCGCGCGGGTCGTGCATCACCAGTTGCATGCCGTGGTTGACCTGTTCCCAGTCACGCGGGTCCTTGAGGACGACGTTGGGCATCGGGTTCTCATCCACCGGTGGCACGCCGTTGATGGTCTTGGCCAGGTGCGGCCGGTTCCATACCCCCTTGTTGGCGATCAGCGCAGTGGCCTGGGCCAGTTGCAGCGGCGTGACCTGCATATAACCCTGGCCGATGCCCAGGATCACGGTTTCGCCGGGGAACCAGGGCTGGCGGCGTGTGGCGCGCTTCCAGGCCTGGGAAGGCATCAGGCCGGCGGATTCTTCGAACATGTCCAGGGACACCTTCTGACCCAGGCCGAATTCGGCCAGGTAATCATGCAGGCGATCGATCCCGAGTTTGTGGGCCAGGTCATAGAAGTAGGTGTCATTGGAGCGCATGATGGCGGCGTCCATATCTACCCAGCCGTCGCCGCTGTGGTTCCAGTTGCGGTATTTGTGATCGAAGTCCGGCAGCTGGTAGTACCCTGGATCGAACACGCGGGTTTGTGGAGTGACCACGCCGCTGTCGAGACCTGCGATGGCCACCTCGGGCTTGATGGTCGAGCCTGGCGCATACAGCCCGCGCAGCACGCGGTTGAACAGCGGGCGATCGATGGAGTCATGCAGCGCGGCGTACTCCTTGAAGCTGATGCCGGTGACGAACAGGTTCGGATCGAAACTCGGCTTGCTCACCATGGCCAGCACTTCACCGGTTTGCGGGTCCAGGGCAACCACCGAACCACGACGATCGCCCAGGGCTTCTTCAGCAGCTTCCTGGAGCTTGACGTCGAGACTCAAGACAATGTTTTTTCCAGGGACAGGGTCAGTGTGCTTGAGCACACGCAGCACCCGCCCCTGAGCGTTGGTTTCGACTTCTTCATAACCGACGTGGCCATGCAGTTCCGATTCGTAGAAGCGTTCGATGCCGGTTTTGCCGATCGATTGGGTGCCGCGGTATTCCACTGAATCGAGAGCTTTGGACTCTTTCTCGTTGATTCGTCCGACATAGCCGATGGAGTGAGCAAAGTGCGCGCCCAACGGGTAGTGGCGAACGAACTGGGGTTCAACGTCCACACCCGGTAGACGGAATTCGTTGACGGCCAAGACGGCGATCTGCTCTTCGGTCAACTCGTAAAACAGTGTCACAGGAACAAACGGGTGGCGGGCCTGTTTGAGCGCTTTGTCGAACATAGCGCGATCTTCGGCAGGCAGATGTAACAGATTGACTATCGCGTCCAACTCACCCTTGAGGTCGGTGGTGCGCTCGCGGGTGATAGTCAGGTTATAGCTGGGTCGGTTGTCAGCCAGGACCACACCGTTGCGGTCATAGATCAAGCCGCGCGTGGGGGTGATGGGCAGCACGTGGACGCGGTTGTTTTCGGAAATAGTGGAGTGATAGTCGTATTGCACTACCTGCAGGAAGTACATCCGTCCCACCAGGGCGCAGGTGATCCCGATCACCAGGAGTGCACAGGCGAGCAAACGTTTGTTGACCAGACGGTGTTCTTTTTCGTGGTCCTTGATGGGTATCGGCTCAGGCATTTCTACAGCATCTCGTTGAAAAAGGTCGACGCCGCGTCCTGCGGGAAAATCAGTCCTTGTGAAAATGTGCTGCACCATACCAAAAATGCAGAAACACTTTGTATCGATTTCCCTCAGCGGCGGGTTATTTCATCCAGGCAAGCGACGGTGCAGTGGTGAGCGAGTCAGGGGGCTGTAAGCATCTGGCAAGGCCGTGCTTTTTTAACGGCCAAAACAAAACCCCAACTGCTTTCGCAATTGGGGTTTCGGAATTTAATCTTGACGATGACCTACTCTCACATGGGGAAACCCCACACTACCATCGGCGATGCATCGTTTCACTGCTGAGTTCGGGATGGGATCAGGTGGTTCCAATGCTCTATGGTCGTCAAGAAATTCGGGTACTGAGTCGTGGCCTGATGGCCTCGCTTCAGCAAATTGGGTATGTGACAGCTGTCGGTGTTTTGTGAGTCTTCGAACTTTCGGTTCATCTCGTCTTCACACACCGCAATCTGATGCTCGTTAGAGTAGTCAAATTGCTTGGGTGTTATATGGTCAAGCCTCACGGGCAATTAGTATTGGTTAGCTCAACGCCTCACAGCGCTTACACACCCAACCTATCAACGTCGTAGTCTTCGACGGCCCTTCAGGGAACTCAAGGTTCCAGTGAGATCTCATCTTGAGGCTAGTTTCCCGCTTAGATGCTTTCAGCGGTTATCTATTCCGAACATAGCTACCCGGCAATGCCACTGGCGTGACAACCGGAACACCAGAGGTTCGTCCACTCCGGTCCTCTCGTACTAGGAGCAGCCCCTCTCAAATCTCAAACGTCCACGGCAGATAGGGACCGAACTGTCTCACGACGTTCTAAACCCAGCTCGCGTACCACTTTAAATGGCGAACAGCCATACCCTTGGGACCGGCTTCAGCCCCAGGATGTGATGAGCCGACATCGAGGTGCCAAACACCGCCGTCGATATGAACTCTTGGGCGGTATCAGCCTGTTATCCCCGGAGTACCTTTTATCCGTTGAGCGATGGCCCTTCCATACAGAACCACCGGATCACTAAGACCTACTTTCGTACCTGCTCGACGTGTCTGTCTCGCAGTCAAGCGCGCTTTTGCCTTTATACTCTACGACCGATTTCCGACCGGTCTGAGCGCACCTTCGTACTCCTCCGTTACTCTTTAGGAGGAGACCGCCCCAGTCAAACTACCCACCATACACTGTCCTCGATCCGGATAACGGACCTGAGTTAGAACCTCAAAGTTGCCAGGGTGGTATTTCAAGGTTGGCTCCACGCAGACTGGCGTCCACGCTTCAAAGCCTCCCACCTATCCTACACAAGCAAATTCAAAGTCCAGTGCAAAGCTATAGTAAAGGTTCACGGGGTCTTTCCGTCTAGCCGCGGATACACTGCATCTTCACAGCGATTTCAATTTCA
>NZ_CVTV01000052.1:0-225 GCF_900004865.1 Pseudomonas sp. 37 R 15
AGACGGTCAAAATTACCGACGCAACGGGCGGCAACTTCGAGAAGCTGGAAGTTGCAGGCAACGGTGCGACCACCACGATCAACGACACCATCGATAAAGTCGACGTTGTCCTGACCGCTACCACTACCGTTGGCGAAGGCGGCAACATCGTTTACACCGCCAGCCTTGTGGATAAAAACGGCGTACCGGTGACGAACATCACCAACCCGTTGACCGTCACGCTCG
>NZ_CVTV01000052.1:275-2144 GCF_900004865.1 Pseudomonas sp. 37 R 15
TCGGTGTAAACCAATCAAGCGCCAGCGTTTCGGTTGTTGCGCCGGATGACGTCTACAAAGGCGATCAGACCGTCACCACTGCTATCAAGACTGTCACTGGCGGCGAGCACTTCGAGAATTTGGTGCCAGGCACCGCGCCGGTTAATACCACCGTTACTGATACTCCAGGCACCGACAACACCACTACCGTCACGCTGACCGCGCCAAATGCTGTTAACGAAGGTGGGCAAATCACGTATACCGCGACTTTGAGTAATAAGGCCGGTAGTGACGTCACGCTGAAACTCGATAACGGATCGTCGATCACTATCAACGCCGGTGAAACCGTCGGCACCGTGACCGTGCCAGCCCCAAGCGATGACGTGTTCATCGATAAGAGCACTCAAACCGTTCAGATCACCGAAACCACCGGCGGTAACTTCGAGAAACTGGAAGTTGCGGGCAACGGTGCAACGACAGCGATCAACGACACCATCGACAAAGTCGACGTTGTCCTGACCGCTACCACCACAGTTGGCGAGGGCGGAAACATTGTCTATACCGCGAGCCTTGTGGATAAGAACGGTACGCCTGTAACCAACATCACCAATCCGTTGACGGTGACGCTGGATAATGGCCAGAGCATTACCATTGGTGTAAATCAATCGAGCGCCAGCGTTTCGGTTGTTGCGCCGGATGATGTCTACAAAGGTGATCAGACTGTCACCACTGCTATCAAGACTGTCACTGGTGGCGAGCACTTCGAAAACCTGGTGCCTGGCACCGCGCCAGTTAACACCACCGTTACTGATACTCCGGGCACCGACAACACCACCACCGTTACCCTGACAGCCCCGGCCCAAGCGAACGAAGGTGGTCAGATTACGTACACCGCCACGCTCTCCAATAAAGCGGGTAGTGACGTA
Source organism: Pseudomonas sp. 37 R 15 (assembly GCF_900004865.1). Taxonomy (NCBI): domain Bacteria; kingdom Pseudomonadati; phylum Pseudomonadota; class Gammaproteobacteria; order Pseudomonadales; family Pseudomonadaceae; genus Pseudomonas; species Pseudomonas sp. 37 R 15. The sequence goes on from NZ_CVTV01000052.1 coordinate 1,181, forward strand.
ACGCTGAAGTTGGATAATGGTTCAAGCATCACAATCAAAGCCGGCGATACCGTTGGCACTGTGACTGTTCCTGCGCCTTCCGATGATGTGTTCATCGACAAGAGCACGCAGACGGTCAAGATCACCGACGCAACGGGCGGCAACTTTGAGAAGTTGGAAGTTGCTGGCAACGGTGCGACCACCACGATCAATGACACCATCGACAAGGTCGATGTAGTTCTGACCGCTATCACCACCGTCGGCGAAGGCGGCAATATCGTTTACACCGCCAGCCTTGTGGATAAAAACGGCGCGCCGGTGACTAACATCACCAATCCATTGACCGTCACGCTCGATAACGGCCAAAGCATCACCATCGGTGTAAACCAATCAAGCGCCAGCGTTTCGGTTGTTGCACCGGATGACGTCTACAAGGGCGATCAGACCGTCACCACTGCTATCAAGACTGTCACTGGTGGCGAGCACTTCGAGAATTTGGTGCCAGGCACCGCGCCGGTTAATACAACCGTGACTGATACTCCAGGCACCGACAACACCACTACCGTCACGCTGACCGCGCCAAATGCTGTTAACGAAGGTGGGCAAATCACGTATACCGCGACTTTGAGTAACAAGGCCGGTAGTGATGTCACGCTGAAACTCGATAACGGCTCATCGATCATCATCAAAGCTGGCGATACTGTCGGCACCGTGACCGTACCTGCTCCAAGCGATGACGTATTTATCGACAAGAGCACGCAGACTGTCCAGATCACTGAGACCACTGGCGGCAACTTCGAGAAACTTGAAGTTGCGGGCAATGGTGCGACCACCACAGTCAACGACACCATCGACAAAGTCGACGTAGTCCTGACCGCCACCACCACCGTCGGCGAAGGCGGCAACATCGTTTACACCGCCAGCCTTGTGGATAAAAACGGCGTACCGGTGACGAACATCACCAACCCGTTGACCGTCACGCTCG
>NZ_CVTV01000052.1:2194-2434 GCF_900004865.1 Pseudomonas sp. 37 R 15
TCGGTGTAAACCAATCAAGCGCCAGCGTTTCGGTTGTTGCGCCGGATGACGTCTACAAAGGCGATCAGACCGTCACCACTGCTATCAAGACTGTTACTGGTGGCGAGCACTTCGAAAACCTGGTGCCAGGCACCGCGCCTGTTAATACCACCGTGACTGATACTCCGGGCACCGACAACACCACCACCGTTACCCTGACAGCTCCGGCACAGGCGAACGAAGGTGGCCAGATCACGTACA
>NZ_CVTV01000052.1:2519-3237 GCF_900004865.1 Pseudomonas sp. 37 R 15
ATCGACAAAGTCGACGTTGTCCTGACCGCTACCACTACCGTTGGCGAAGGCGGCAACATCGTCTACACCGCCAGCCTTGTGGATAAAAACGGCGTACCGGTGACGAACATCACCAACCCGTTGACCGTCACCTTGGATAACGGCCAGAGCATCACTATCGGCCTTAACCAATCGAGCGGTAGCGTTTCGGTTGTTGCACCGGATGACGTGTACAAGGGCGACCAAACCGTCACGACCGCTATCAAAACCGTGACCGGTGGCGAGCACTTTGAGAACCTGGTGCCAGGTAAGACGGCAGTCAATACGACCGTCACCGATACCCCAGGTACTGCTGATACCACTACCGTCACGCTGACCGCGCCAAGCGCAGTCAACGAGGGTGGCCAGATCACTTACACCGCTACGCTCTCTAACAAAGCGGGCAGCGACGTTACGCTGAAACTGGACAACGGTTCGTCGATTATCATCAAGGCTGGCGACACCGTCGGCACCGTGACCGTCCCTGCGCCGACCGATGACGTGTTTATCGACAAGAGCACACAGACGGTCAGGATCACTGAGACCACTGGCGGCAACTTCGAGAAACTTGAAGTTGCGGGCAATGGTGCGACCACCACGATCAACGACACCATCGACAAAGTCGACGTTGTCCTGACCGCTACCACTACCGTTGGCGAAGGCGGCAACATCGTCTACACCGCCAGCCTTGTGGATAAAA
>NZ_CVTV01000052.1:3287-3842 GCF_900004865.1 Pseudomonas sp. 37 R 15
CCACTGCTATCAAGACTGTCACCGGTGGCGAGCACTTTGAGAACCTGGTGCCAGGTAAGACGGCAGTCAATACGACCGTCACCGATACCCCAGGCACCGCTGATACCACTACCGTCACGCTGACCGCGCCAACCGCCGTCAACGAAGGTGGCCAGATCACTTACACCGCTACGCTCTCTAACAAAGCGGGCAGCGACGTTACGCTGAAACTGGACAACGGTTCGTCGATTATCATCAAAGCCGGCGATACCGTCGGCACCGTGACCGTACCAGCGCCTACCGATGACGTGTTCATCGACAAGAGCACGCAGACAGTCAAAATTACCGACGCAACGGGCGGCAACTTTGAGAAATTGGAAGTTGCTGGCAACGGTACAACGACAACGATCAACGACACTATCGACAAGGTCGACGTAGTCCTGACCGCCACCACCACCGTCGGCGAAGGCGGCAACATCGTTTACACCGCCAGCCTTGTGGATAAAAACGGCGCGCCGGTGACCAACATCACCAACCCGTTGACCGTCACGCTCGATAACGGCCAAAGCATCACCA
>NZ_CVTV01000052.1:3892-20541 GCF_900004865.1 Pseudomonas sp. 37 R 15
CCACTGCTATCAAGACTGTCACCGGTGGCGAGCACTTTGAGAACCTGGTGCCAGGTAAGACGGCAGTCAATACGACCGTCACCGATACCCCAGGTACCGCTGATACCACTACCGTCACGCTGACCGCGCCAAGCGCCGTCAACGAAGGTGGCCAGATCACTTACACCGCTACGCTATCTAACAAAGCGGGCAGCGACGTCACGTTGAAGCTGGATAACGGCTCAAGCATCACGATTAAAGCAGGTGAAACCGTCGGCACTGTCACCGTCCCAGCGCCAAGCGATGACGTGTTCATCGACAAGAGCACCCAGACCGTCAAGATCACCGGTACCACCGGCGGTAATTTCGAAGGTGTGACCGTCACACCGGGCGGCGCGACCACCACGATCAACGACACCATCGACGATGTGACGGTGGTGCTCAAGGCCACGGGCTCGGTCAGCGAGGGCGGGCAGATTGTCTACACCGCGTCGCTGGTCGACAAGAACGGCGCGGCAGTGACCAACCTGGGTTCCGACCTGGTAGTGAAGCTGGATAACGGCGCGTCCATTACCATCGGCAACGGCAAGTCCAGCAACTTCACCACGGCCACCGCCCCTAACGATGCGTATGTCGGCGCCAACGATGTCACGACCAAAATCAGCGGCGTCGTCAGCGGCGGCGACAAATACGAGCACTTGATGGTTGATGGCAGCACCGTGGTTACCAAAGTCACGGATGTGGTCACCAACACCACCCTCAGCCTCAGCGGTGACGCATCGGTGACTGAAGGCGGCACGGCGCATTACAGCCTGACCTTGAGCAACCCGGCGCAAACCGATCTGACCGTCACGCTCAAGTACAGCGGCACGGCCACCGACGGTTCGGATTTCAATGGTGTGTACACCGTGAAGATCCCGGCCGGCGCCAGCAGCGTGCCGTTTGATATCCGCACGCTTGACGACAGAATCACCGAGCCGACAGAAAAAATCGTCATCACCATCGACAAGACCACCGGCGGCAATTTCGAGAACCTGGTGATCGACAAGGGTACCGTCAGTACCGATATCCTCGACAACGATGCGCCACCGGTCATCGACCTGGACGCCAACAATTCCAGCGGCGCCAGCGGCAACGATTACAAGACCACCTTCACCGAAGGCACCGCCGGGCCGGGTGTGTCGATTGCCGACACCGATATCAGGATCACCGACCCGGACAGCACGATGCTCACCGGCGCAACGGTCACCCTGACCAACGCGCAGGCCGGTGATGTCTTGAACCTGGGCAACAACGTGAATGGCATCAGCGTCAGCACCAATAACCAGACGGGCGCCATCACCCTGACGTTGTCGGGCAGCGCGACGCTGGCTGACTACATGCAGCGCATCCAGAACATCACGTTCACCAACAACAGCCACGACCCAAGCACCACGCCGCGCACCATTACCGTGACGGTGACCGACGGCGGCAACTACTCCAACGTCGCCACCACGACCGTCAACGTGCTGGCGGTCAACGATGCGCCAGTGGCAACGGGCGGGGCCGTGACCGGTACCGAAGACACTGCGCTCGCGCTGACCTGGGCCAACTTCGGCGTGACCGACGTGGACTCGCCACAAGCCAGCCTCGGCGTGAAAATCACCGACCTGCCGGTGGCCGGCAAGCTGCAATACCTGGCAGCCGACGGCACCACCTGGACCAACGTGACCAGCGGCCAGACCTTTACCAAAGCCCAGGTCGATGGCGGTCAATTGCGCTTTATGCCCAACACCAACGAGTCCGGCGCCGATGGTTATGGCGGCACAGGCATCGGTAACAAGCAGGCCGACTACGCACAGTTCAAGTTCCAGCCCACCGACGGCAAGGACCTGGGCACCAGCGCCACGGTGAAAGTCGATATCACTCCGGTGGCCGATGCACCGACCCTGAGCGTGGCAGATAACAACGTCACCTCGACCGGCCTGGTCAAACAGGGCTGGAACAGCATTGCCGGCCTCGGCAACAGCGGCAACGGCGCTGCACCCGATGTACTGAAAAAAGCCATCGACAATGCAGGCACACCGAACAACACCTCGGTGGTGACCAACGTCGAGTCCGTCGACAATGTCAACGCGGGTTCTGGCTCCAAGATCTCCGGCCTGATCTACATGGAAGCCGGCAAGAGCTACACCTTCAGCGGCGTCGCCGATGACAGCGTGGTGGTCAACGTCGGTGGCAAAGACGTTGCCAGCGGGCTATGGGGCACCAACAGTGGCAAGTTCAGCGGCTCGTTCACGCCAACCACCACTGGTTACTACAGCCTTGAGATCTACCAGGCCAACCAGGCGGGGCCTGGCAGCTTTGACGTCAACCTGTCGGTCAATGGCGGGGCGATGCAGAACTTGAGCACCAGCACCGTGCCGCTGTACACCGGTATCACCGACCTGACCAACGCCGGCGTAACGGTGTCCGACCTGCATGGCAGCAATGGTGACGGTTACTACGTGGGCTACAAGCTCAACGAAGGCCTGGAAAACGGCAGCGTCAAACTGTCCAAGGTCACCACCGCGCTGACCGATACCGACGGTTCGGAAACCCTGAGCGTGAAAATCGGTGGCATCCCGGCAGGCTCGGTGCTTACCGATGCGTCGGGCCATACCTTCACCGCGGGTAAAACCACGGGCGAAGTCAACGTCACCGGCTGGGACCTGGGCACCTTGACCATCAAGCCGCCGACCTACTACAGCGGCCAGTTCAACCTCACGGTCACGTCGACCTCTACCGAAAGCATCGGCGGTTCAGCGACCACCACCGCGCAATTGCCAGTGACGGTGCATCCGGCGGCCTATAACCCGGTCACCGGCACGTCGGGCAGCGACACCATCAACGGCACCGATGGCAACGACATCGTCGTAGCCGACGTCGGCGGCCTGAACGTGGTGCAGGGCAAGAACTACAACATTGCGTTCATGATCGATACATCGGGCAGCATGGGCGCGGATTCGATAGCAGCGGCGAAAGCCTCGCTGACCACCACGTTCAACTCGCTGAAAAACAGTATCGGCTCCAGCACTTCTGGCACCGTGAATATCTTCCTGGCGGACTTCAGTGACCAGGTCAATCGCACGGTTACAGTCGACCTGAAAGACCCAGGCGCACTGAATTCGCTGCAGAAAGTCCTCGATTCCATGGTATCGACCGGCGGGACCAACTACGAAGACGTGTTCAAGGCCGCGTCCAACTTCTTTAAAAGTGCACAGGCGACTGGCAACACTGGCGCAATCAATACAACGTACTTCATCACCGATGGTCAGCCGACGTTTTACCAGGGGTCCGAGCAGACCAATCCGTACTTGTACGGCAACGTCAGGCTCGATGATGTCGTCACCATGAACAACTACACCATAGGTACAGCCACACGGATCAACATCGATTCGAGTCACTTGATTGATATCAACTCTGCCGGCAAGGTGACCCTGTGGACCAACAACTGGTGGGGCTGGGCGCAGTCCAGCCCGGGAACAATCCACGCCCAAGGGGATGGCACCTATGAAATATCGGTACAAGGCGGCCTCGGGTACGATACCGACTACTCCACCACCATCAACTCCAACAGTGCGTTCGCACTGCTCAAAGGCCTGTCCACAGGTGGCGTAGAAGCCATCGGCCTCAACAGCGGGGTCAGCCTGAATCAGTTGGCACCGTACGACAGCGATGGCAAGCCGCAAGCCAATATCGATCCGAAGGACCTGGCCAACGCAATCCTCGGCCACACCGAGGCGACGTTGCCTGGCGCTGACACCGTCATCGGGGGCGATGGCAACGACATCCTCTTCGGCGACCTGGTGAGCTTCAGCGGGATCAACGGTGAGGGTTACAACGCACTGCAAGCGTTTGTGGCGCAGAAGACCGGCGTAGCCGTCTCTTCGGTGACCGCCTCTAACGTTCACCAGTACGTCACCGAGCACTACGCGGACTTCGATGTGTCCGGCGCCAAGGATGCCAACGACACGCTGCTGGGCGGTGCCGGCGATGACATCCTGTTCGGCCAGGGCGGCAACGACCTTCTGGACGGTGGCAAAGGCAATGACATCCTGCTGGGCGGCACCGGTAACGACACGCTGATTGGCGGCCAGGGTAATGACATCCTGATCGGTGGTTCGGGTGCCGACACCTTTGTGTGGAAGGCGGGTGACATCGGCAACGATGTGATCAAGGACTTCAAGGCGTCCGAAGGTGACCGCATTGATCTGCGCGACCTGTTGAAAGGCGAGACCGACAGCACCATCGACAACTACCTCAAGATCACCACGGTAGAGGGCGTGTCGACCCTGCAAGTGAGCAGCGAAGGCAAGCTCAATACCACTGGAGGCCTGGCCAATGCGGATGTGACCATCAAGCTGGAAGGCAACGATTGGTCCCATACCAGCATCAACTCGCTGATCAGCGGTGCAGACCCGACCATCAAGATCGATCACACCGTCTAAGCTTGGGTTTATCGGCCGCCCTCGAGGCGGCCGATTTATTTGGGCGATACGTTGCTGGCCCTGGCGGCCGGTTGCATCGCATACTCGCGTCTATCAACACACGGCCAGCCTAAGGGGCTAAAGGTGTGTGGCTTATTTTCGAGGGGTTCTTATGTTTTACGTGCAACGTGATGCACAGGGCGCGTTGAGTCGCGTTGAGGCCGCCGCCTTTGCCGAATCCACCGAAACACTGCCGGCCGATCACCATGAGATCCAGGCCTGGTACGCCAACGAAGTGGTGGAAACCAGCCTGGCCCAACTCAAGCAGAGTGACCTTGAGATGATCCGGGTACTGGACGACTTGATCCAGGTGCTCACCCGCAAGGGCGTTATCAGCGTGACAGACCTGCCGCCCGCAGCCCAGGCCAAATTGATGGACCGTAACCAGGCGCGGGAAGCGTTGGGTGGGTTGAGCCAGTTGATCAATGATGATGAAAAAGGGCTTATCTGAGCCCTGGAGTTACGCCGACTCTAAAATGTGGGAGGGGGCTTGCCCCCGATGGCAGTAGACCAGTCGACACTTAGGCGACTGATACACCGCTATCGGGGGCAAGCCCCCTCCCACATGGATTCCGCGTTATTTCCAGGGCGCCGGCTCGCCGAACAGTTGGCCCTGCACCCCAAAAATCCCCATCTCGCGAATCACCTTCAGCTCACCCTCGGTCTCCACGCGCTCGGCAATCAATGGCAGGTCGATACTGTGGGCCGCGCGCTGGATGGCTTCGATAAACAGGCGTTTGTCGCTTTCCTGGTCGATGGCGCGGATGTAGCTGCCGTCGATTTTCAGGTACGCCAGGCCCAGGCGGGCCAGGTTGCCGATCATGCTGAATCGCCCACCGAAACGCTGAAGGCTCAGGGAGAAGCCCAATTCGCGCAGGCGGTGGGTCATCTGTTCCAGCACATGCTGCTCCGGCAGTTGCTCTTCACCGATTTCCAGGGTGAGGCGCGAGCCCAGGTTGCTGTGCTGGCGCAGCAGGTCATAAATGCCCTGCAGGGCCTCTGGGTCCTGCAAGGTCGCGGCTGAGAGGTTCAGCGCCAGACTATCGCTGTGGCCGGTCATCTGTTTGAGCACCTGTTCCAGCATCAAGCGGTCCAGGCGGGCGGCCCAGCCGAAACGCTCAAGCCACGGCAGGAAACGCCCGGCGGGTAAGGTATGGCCATCAAGGTCCTGCAGGCGCGACAGCACTTTGTAGTGCAGGACCAACTGCGGGTCCTGGCTGGCGACGACCGGCTGGAAGTACAGCTCGAAACGCTGCTGGGTCAGCGCCTGGTCCAAAAGCGTGTGCCAGGCATGGTGATCGTCACCGAGGCTGGCGGCGGCACTGTGGTCCAGGCACACCCACGTGCTGTCACCCTGCGCTTCGGCTTGCGACAGGGCTTGATCGGCGAGGGTCAGCAGCGCCTGCGGCGCATCGCCATGATTGAACGGGGCCAGGCCGATATAGGCCACGGGTGCGACGTCGCTGGCGCCGGTGGCCTGCAGGCTGAGCAACGTGCTTTCCAGGTTCTGCGCCAATTGCAGCGCTTCTTCTCGCGTCAGCCCAGGCGCCAGCACGGCGAACTCGCCGCCACGGATCCGGGTCACAAGGTTGTGGGTTTCCGGGTACGGCTCGCACTGGCGCAGCAGCTGTTCGCCGACCGCTTGCAGCAGCTGGTCGGTACGCTGGCCCCCCAGGCGCTGGTTCAGGCCGGCCAAGTCCTTGACGCGCAATACCAGCAAGTAGCCGGAGTTGGTTTCTTCAGGGTTGCTGACACGGGCGTTGAGCTGCATCTCGAAATAACGACGGTTGGCAAGACCGGTGAGGGTGTCCTGGTAGGATTCGGTGCGCAGCTTTTCGCTGCGCTCGGCCTGCTCCTGGAACAGTGCCTTGAGCTTTTCCACCATTTGGTTCATCGCCTGCACCACCCGGCGCAGTTCGGGCGTACGCGGCAGATCGGGCAGGCTGAGGAATTCTCGACGGGCGATCGCGTGGGACTGTTTGACCATGTAGTCCAACGGTTTCAATTGGCGGCGCAGCAGCAACCCGCCAAGCACCACACTGACCGCACCGCACAGCAGTAACCAGCCAAGGCTGCCCAAGGCGCTCTGCCAGAGTTTGGCCAGGGCGAACATCGGATGGCTGACCACCTCGACACGCGCCGCCTGCTCCCAACCGCGGCTCACCAGCGCATCGCCACCGGCCGGCTCCAGGCCGATCAATCTAACGAACCAGTTGGGCACGCCGTTGTTGTCTGGAATGCCGCTGCGCTCAACGATGGTTTTGTCCGTGGCCAGGTCCACCACACGGATACTGGCGTAGTAACCGCTGTCGAAGATCGAACTGACCAGCAGCTCCACCATGGCCGGGTCATCGATATTAGGGGTGAGCGACAGCGCCAGCGCCGTCGCAGCGTCCTGCGCATGGGAGCGCAACTGGTTGACGTATTGCGTGCGCGAACTTTCCAGGCTGACCATGAAGCTGCCGCTGAAGGCGACCACCAGGAACAGACAGATTGCGATCAACAGCTGTTTGAACAAAGACATCCGATCAGTTACTCCTAGTTGGCAGGCTCGGCTGGAAAGCCTTCCGCACGCATTTTTCTCAACACATCCTGCCAGCGCGACAAGCGTTTGGTATCGCCGACCTTCTTGTTGCCTTTGGCGCCGGGCAGGTACAGGCCCTCGGCGTTGAATGAATACACCGGAATCAAATCGGTACGGCGGGTAGCCGGCAGGATGTCGTCCATCAGGCTGTCGAGCACCAGCGGGATTGCGTCGGGGGTCGAATAGTAGGTCAAGACCATATGTGCGCGATTCTGACGCAAGGCCTTGACGTAGGTAATGCGCAATTTGTCGCTGGACACACCCAGATGACGCAAACTGAAATACTTGGCGATGGCGTAGTCTTCGCAGTCACCGGCGCCTTTCCAGAGGGCTTCGATGGGTGTCTCCCAATAATCGACCGCGTGCCAGAGATCGATGTCTTCCACGTAGGTCATTTGTTTGTTGAAAAACAAGTTAACGACCTTGAGCTGTTCTTGTTCGCTGACCTGCTTTTGAGTGGCCAACAGCCGCTGCCAGGCGTCAATACGCTGCTGGCCTTCGCCCAATGGTCCGTAAAGGGCACTGGCCTTTCGGCTGATCTGCGAGAAATCCCAATCGGCATGCAGCCCGCCAAGCATCAGCCCGGCCAACAAGATCGCTGATAAAAGCCAGCAAAGAACTCGATAGGGAATAAAACTTACCGCCAAGGCGTTCAGTCCATGAAGAGAGACGGGATTTGAGGGGATGGTGAAGCTTCGTCTCGGAAATAACAATGGCATAGTGAGATCATCGATCGGTAGAGCGACTTGTAACCGCCTGATGTGAGACGCACAAAATACACGCTGTAAGCCCTTACAAACGGAAACTCTGGCGGTTTGACAAGCGCTTGGGCCATCTCTAGTGTTCATTGGATCCAATAAAACGCACTTTATTATTCTAGAAAGGAGGGCAGCGTAACCGTGACGCCGAAGCCGAACCCTTTAAGCAGCATCAAGGTCAGCGGGCCTATTCCCGCTCACCTTGCCCGCGCCGTTATTGAAGAAACGTTGCGCAACGCCATTCTCGATGGGCGGTTGCCCTGTGGCACCGCCATGCGCCAGCAAGAGCTCGCCAGCCTGTTCGGCGTCAGCCGCATGCCGGTGCGCGAAGCATTGCGCCAGTTGGAAGCACAATCCCTGCTGCATGTGGTGACCCACAAGGGCGCGGTGGTCGCCCCCTTGATTGAGGACAATTCGGCTGAGACCTATGCCCTGCGCATGCTGTTGGAGTCCGAGGCCTTGCGCTTGTCGATCCCACTGCTCACTGAGGCTGATATCGCCGAGGCAGAAGCCTGTATCAATGCGCTGGAGTGTGAGAAAGACTACAGCGAGATAGGCCGCCTCAATCGCCTGTTTCACATGGTCTTGTATGGCAAGGCGCCTAACCATCGCCTGCTCAAACTGGTGGAGCATGGGCTGAATGAGGAAGAGCGGTTTCTGCGCTTCAACCTCGAGGCAATGGGGCTGGGCGAGACGTCACAAGAGGACCACCGCGAACTGCTCAGCCTGGTGGTGCAGAAGAAAATCGACGAAAGCATCCTGACATTGCGTAATCACTTGATGCGAGGCATGGAGGTCATCAATAGATACCTCAATGGCCTCGAAACGGCCAACAAAGAAAGCACGTCGTAACGCGTTCGCATTTTTCTTTTAGTCTTTACACCGCGCGGCACCTTCCCTTGCCAGGAAACGTCCCGCGCTGGTAGCGCTGTAGACAACTCGCAAGTCTTAATAACCGGCGTTATATAAGGAAAATTCTCACACTTAAAACAACTCTTTCACTCGGAAGCTTATTCTCGAAAAAACATCTAATACATTTACAAGCTCATCCAAACGTTTAATCAGTTTACTATCACCCGCCAACCCAATAAACCTTTCAGTCAGCTGGCCGCGCAATGAGCCCGTGCTTGCCGCGTGGGCACACCTTAACGTTATCTTTCTGTCTAACAACTACAAAACTCCATCACTGCAACTAGAGCAGTCGCAACAATTTTATAGGCGTCAACCATGCATCATCATTTGTTTGAACAAAAAAAGCTGCAACTGTGCAACCATCCGTTATTTGCAGAAATAACTTCGCATACCAAACTACAACACTTTATGGAGAGTCATGTATTTGCGGTTTGGGACTTCATGACCCTGACCAAACGCCTGCAACAAGATCTTACATGTACCCAGATACCGTGGCTTCCGCCCACTGATCCACAGGCCGCACGCCTGATCAATGAGATCGTGCTGGGCGAAGAGTCGGATGAACATCCAACGCGGGGCCATTGCAGTCACTTTGAGCTGTACCTGGACGCCATGGTGGAAGTGGGCGCCGACACCCGCGTCATCACGCGTTTCATTGACCTGCAACATCAGGGCGTGGAGGTAAGCGCAGCGCTGCAAATGATCGGCGCGCCTCCCGGTGTGCCGCGCTTTGTCGACAGCACATGGCAGATCGCACTCAGCGCTCCCACTCACTGCGTAGCGGCGGCCTTTCTGCATGGTCGTGAGGGCGTCATTGCAGCGATGTTCGAGCGCCTTCTGTGCAGCAGCCCCTTCATTGCTCGTCAGGCGCCCACTTTATGTCACTACCTCAAGCGTCATATCGAGCTGGATAGCCAGGAGCATGCTCCGGCGGCGGAACAAGTGCTCCAGCGTCTGATCGGCGCAGACCCGCTTCGCCAGCAACAAGCCGACAGCGTTGCTCTCGAGGCGCTGGAAAGCCGCATGACCTTCTGGGATGACGTACAGACCTCGATGCAAGAGGTCCATCCATGAGCGCTATCGACTACCGCTCCTTTGCCGAAGACTGGGAGCGTCGCGCAACCATCCGCACTCGCCCGCGCCGCGTGTTGGAAAACGACGGCAAGCTGATCTATCCCTTGTACCGCCAACCGCTGGTACTGAGTGCGACCTTTCTCGAGCACTGCCCGCAATCGCGCGACTTTGTGCTGGCGCAAAGCTTTTATCGATTCATCCATGACATCGTGATTTTCGAAACCGAAATCGTCGATAAGACTGCCCGCAGCATCGCCAAGAATCGCTTCTCACTGCCCCTCCCCCTCGCCTGCCGCTACGACGCGATGACCGTCGTGGTGGATGAGGATTACCACGCCTTGGTAGCCCTGGACTTCCTGCAGCAAGCCGTCGAGTTGACCGGTATCCAGCCGCTCGACCTGCCCGGGCAGATCGAACTGAGCCGCGCCTTGCCGGCAGCGCAGGCGCAGGCACCGGAGCACTTGCGCGATGCGGTTGAGTTGATCGTCGTGGCCATCGCCGAAAACACCGTCACCCATGACGTGGCGGCCTTTTCCAAGGACGACAGTGTCAAGTCGTCCGTGCGCGGCTTGATGGCCGACCACCTGTTTGATGAAGGGCGCCACGCACAGTTCTGGACACAGTTGGTGCGCATCTACTGGCACTCGGCAAGCGCGGAGGATCGGGACAGCATTGCCGCTGTGCTACCGACGTTCCTGGGCCATTACCTGACCAACGACCTACAAAAAGGCTTCGACCTGCAGTTGATCGAGCACCTGGATATCAGCGTCGACGTTCGTTCGGCGCTGCAGGATGAAATCGTTGCGATGGACTTTCCCATCACCCGCCAGCACCCGCTGGTTGGCAACATCATGAGCTTCCTGCATCACAGCGGCCTGCTGCACACCTCCAGCGTGGCACGAGTCCTGGACGACTATTTGCCCGCGCTGGGGAGATTGGCATGAGGCGCCTGACGATTGAATGGCGCGGTGCCGGTGACGCGCTGGATGCCCTCAAGCACGTGCTGGAACACTACGGGCATGCCGTGGGGGCGGAGTCGATCGACCTTGTGATTGAGGACGGTAGTCAGCCACCGTCAGACCTGTCCAGAGACGCGGCCTGGATGAGCCTGCGCCTGGGTATCGGCCCTCTGTCCGAAAATGGGCTGCCCAGGCTTCAGTTTCGCTGCTACGACCGAGAGCGGCGCCTGGTGGCCGTGCACGATGTTGCCCACGAGCCCAGCGGCAACGGCCAGCGACTGCGGCGCCGGGCGGCGAACGCCTTGGTGGAGTGGGCAGCGTCATTGGTCAGCGGATTCTCAAGAGATCCAGGCTTTTTCAGCGCAATGACCAGCTCCGACCCCCTGCCTGAACAGGGCTTGCACGGGCTGGAGGCGCTGGCGTTCATGCATCGATTCAATTGTACGGCCGATGCCGCGCTGCTTCGCGCGGCACAAGTGCCCATGATCGAACGCCTGCAGGCAAGCCTTCGCGCCTTCGCCAATCGCACAGCGCTGAATATCGCGGGTCGCGTGGTGACTTATCGCCAACTTCAAGAAAAAGCCATGGCGATTCAGCAACGCTTGCTGCCCCTGTTGGAGGGCAATGAAACCCCCTCGGTGGTGGGTGTGTGCCTGGAAAAATCTACTGAGCTCTACGCGAGCATTCTGGCCGTGCTGGGTTGCGGCGCGGTGTATTTGCCACTGGCCCCGGATCATCCGGTAAAACGCCAGCACCGCATGTTGATAAGCGCAGAGGCCTGCGTGTTACTGGAAAATGGTCTGCATCCGCTGCGAGATCATTTCGTTTCGATTGACGTGAGTACGCTCGCCTCACGCGACATCGACCCGACTCAACCGCTGATGCGTCATCGTCCCCACGCCAATGCGCCATGCATGGCACTTTTCACCTCCGGCACCACCGGGCAGCCCAAGGGTGTGCTGCTCAGCCAACATAATCTGGCGCATTTCACCGCCTGGCTTAGTACCTGTGTAGCGCTGGATGATAAGAGTCGCGTCCTGCAATTTTCACCGCTGAGCTTTGACTCCTCGCTGATCGATATTTTCCCCGCCTTGATGGCGGGCGCAGAGCTGATTGTTCCCAGCGCAGAACAGCGTCAGGATCCTCAGCAATTGGTCGAGTTGATTCGCGTGCAGCGCGTCACCCACGCTTTTCTGCCACCGGCGTTGCTCAGCATCCTGCCGCTGGACCAGCCTCTTGGCCTCTCCCACCTGCTCACCGGCGGCGATTTTTGCGAGCCATACGTGATCGAGCGACTGGCAGGCCAATGCCAGTTGCACAATCTCTATGGCCCCACCGAAGCCACAGTACTGGCAACCCATCGAACGTTTCGGCTCAGTGACAGCAATCGCAACATCGGTTTACCCATTGCCAACAGCCAGGTCCTGATCCTCGACGACCATTTGCAACCGGTGGATGAGCAAGTGATGGGCGATCTGTACATCGCAGGCCCTGGCGTCAGCCAGGGTTATATGAACGCAAAGCCGCAAGCTGACTCGCCGTTCGTCAAGCTGGCGCTGCCTGATGGACAATGGCTGCAGGCTTACCGTAGCGGCGATCTGGCGAAATGGACGCCGGACGGGATCGAGTTGGGCGGTCGACGGGATGATCAGGTCAAGATCCGCGGCTTTCGCGTCGAGCCTCAGGAGATTGAGCAGTGCCTGCGCAGCAGTCGGTTGTTCCGCCAAGTAGCAGTGGTGATTGATCAGGCATGCAGAATCATTGGCTTTGCTGCCCAGCCCGAACCCGGCGCCACCCTGGCCAGGCTGAAGGAGCATGCCAGGCACTGGCTGCCTGAGCATATGCAACCCGTCGCCTGGAGCGAACTGCCGAGCCTGCCCTTTTCGAGCAACGGCAAGATCGATCGCACGGCGTTGCGGGCGGTGCCGAGTGCGCGCCCCCAGGAAAGGATTCGTCGCAGCACCCACACGCCAGTCCAGGCGCAGTTGGTGGAGCTGTGGGGGGAGTTGTTGGGGTTGTCTGCCAGCGAGGTATCGATCGACGACAGCTTTTTCAACCTCGGTGGCCATTCGATCCTGCTGTCCACCTTGTTACTGCGCCTGCGCGAGCAATTTGGCCGCAGCTTCTCCTTGAGCCAATTTTTTGAAGCGCCGACGATTCGTACTCTTGCCTTACAGCTGGAGGGCGAAGCGCTGCCGGATACATCTTTCAGCCAGATGGAACACGATGCATCCCGAGCCCTGAAGCTTGAAGTGCTACCTGAGACCCGCGCAGGAGACCCGCGCAAGGCGATTGTCACGGGAGCCAACAGCTTCGTCGGCGTGCATATCGTCCAGGCATTGCTGGCGGGTGGAGCGCAAGAAGTAGCGTGCCTGGTGCGGGCGCTCCCCGGCCAGTCTGCGGCGGACCGATTCACTCAGGCGCTGCGCGAATATCGCCTGGAACAATTGGACCTGCGCCGAGTGCAGGTGTACGCCGCAGACCTGCGCCAACCGCGCCTGGGGCTATCCTGTGAGGCGTACGAGCACCTCGCCCGTCATCATGGCGTGCTTGTGCACAATGCGGCGCAGGTCAACCATGTGATGGACTACAAAGCGCTCACCAAGGACAACGTCGAACCGGTGTTTGAATGCCTGCGCCTTTGCGAGACCCACTGCAAGAAGGTCTTCAATTTCATTTCGACGCTGTCGGCCTGCAGTACCCTCGACACTGATCGGTATGTGCTCGAAGCACCCGCCAGCCGCGCATTACCGATCTATGTCAAAAATGGCTACAACCTCTCGAAATGGGTGGCCGAGCGATTGCTGGGGCGTGCAACCGAGCAAGGAGCCTGGGTGAATATTCATCGGCCGGGCAATATCAGTTTCAACAGTCAGAACGGCGTCTGCCAACCCGATAAAAATCGCTTGATGTTGATGCTCAAGGGGTCGCTGCAGTTGGGTAGGGTCCCTCGAATGGAAGGTAACTTCGACCTGATGCCGGTGGACTTCCTGGCACGCTTCATTGCGTTTCACAGCCAGCGTTTTGTCGCAGGGCGAAACGTATTCAACCTGCACAATCCGCAACCGCTGAGCTGGGACCAGTACCTTGACGCGTTCAGCCAGGCCGGACATACCTTTGAACGGATAAGCCTACAACAGTGGCAACGCGCATTGAGAACCGTAGGCCATGACAATGCGTTGTTCGGCGTACTGGGCTTCTACCTTGATGGGGTGGGTGAGGACATCGGCGACACTTCGATGATCCAGTACAGCAATGCCCAATGGGGGTTGGAGCAAATGGGCACACACTATCCGCCCAAGAGCCCCGCGCTGTTACGCAAAGGCTGTGACTACCTGAGGACCATCGGCTTTCTCTGAGCGGCTTCAGGGCAGTCGGAGCGGGAGGCCTCGCTCCGACTGCCGCCAGGATCAGATTTTGAAGCTATCGACCAATTGCTTCAATCGACTGGCCTGTTGGGACAGCGCATCGCAATCCTTGAGCGTCTCGTTGAGATTGGCCACGCCTTGCTGGTTCAGCAGGTTGATCTGGTTGATGTCGACGTTGAGGGTTTCAACCACCGCCGTTTGCTCCTCGGTAGCTGCGGCGACTGATTGGTTCATGCCGTCGATCTCAACGATTCGCTGTGTCACGCTGATCAGACGCTCGCCAGCCTGGTTAGCCACTTCAACGCTTTCTTCGCTGGAAGCCTGGCTGGCGTTCATGGTGGTCACCGCTTCACGCGAACCCACTTGCAGGGAGGTGATCATCTTGTGAATCTCTTCAGCCGATTCCTGGGTACGGTGAGCCAGGTTACGCACCTCATCAGCTACCACGGCAAACCCACGCCCAGCTTCTCCGGCACGGGCTGCTTCGATGGCCGCATTCAGCGCGAGCAAGTTAGTTTGCTGGGAGATGCCCTTGATCACATCGAGGATGTGACCAATGTTGTCGGTACTGGCGTTAAGGGTCTCGATCTGAGTGCAGGACAGGCTGATTTTCTGCGACAGTTCCGACATTGCCTGGATGGTTTGCTCGACGACCTTGCGTCCATCGTCAGCTTGCTCACTGGCACCGCTGGCATGCTGCGAGGCATCAGCGGCGTTACGGGCGATTTCCTGGGTGGCGGCGCCCAGCTCGTTGATCGCTGCAGCCACGCTGTTGGTACGTGCACTCTGCTCGTCTGAGCCAATGATCGACGCGTTGGACGATGCCATCACGCGCTGGGACAAGTCATGCACCTGGCGTGTCGCCGAGGACACTTCGGAAATCGAGGCGTGGATACGCTCGACAAACTGATTGAATGCGCCGCCGACTTCGCCGAACTCGTCTTTGCTCGTAACGTCGAGGCGTCGGGTCAGGTCGCCTTCGCCTTGGGCAATATCCTTCATCGCGACGCCCATCGTGGTCAGCGGACGCAACAACACCTGGATCAACATACTCAGCAGCACGGCAATCGCCACTACGGCGATGAGCATTGCTATCAATGCTGAAGTGCGAAATTTACCCAGTGCGGCATAGGCTTTGTCTTTGTCGATAGACAGACCGATGTACCAGTCAGCCCCTGGCAAACCGCTGATTGGCGTAAACGAGAGAATACGGTCCTGTCCATTGAGGACAACCTCCTGGTTAACCTTCTCGATGCGCACCTGGGCGCCTGGGTAGATGTCTTTGAGGTTTTTCATCACCTGGTCCTGATCAGGACTGACGATGACTTGGCCGTCACCACTGACCAGGAACGCGTGGCCGATACCGCCGAAATCCACCGAGTTGATGATCTTCACCAAGGTTTGCAGGCTCAAGTCTCCACCCACAACGCCCAACAGCTCTCCGTTCTTCTTCACCGGCATCGCAATCGTCACGATCTGGCCGCCCACAGCTGCCATATAAGGCGGGGTAAGCATGGTTTTGTCGGCTGCTACGGCTTGCTTGTACCAAGGGCGCTGACGCGGGTCATAGCCATCGGGCATCTTCGCATCGGGACGCTGTGTGAACACACCGTTGATTTGACCCACATAGGTAAACTGGAAGTTGGAGGTGAACGCCGGTTGATCGACCAAACCCGGCAGATCGGCGCCACTCCCTTGATGAGCAACGTTTTGTGCCAGGTTCTCCAGAACCAGAATGCGGCCGCTGAGCCAGTTCTGCACGCTGCTGGCGGTAAGCTCGCCGGATTGCTGGATGGAGGACGCCAGGTTTTGCCTGATCGTGTTGCGCTGCAGGTAATCGTTATAGAGCGTGAACAGCGCAAAGGCCAGAACCACGACGCCTGACGCCGCCAACAGAATTTTATGACTGAACTTGAGATTCATTTCATCGACTTCTTTTGCCAAAGGGGGGTGAGCGTGCCGAGTGGAACATTCCATGTAACGCAATAGGCGGACTCTGCGATCGCTCTATTTCGGTGCACGCATGGCTCGTCAGGCTTTCGGCCAGAAAACGATAAATCTTAGAGTTTTGTGTGAATCTTCCTCTTTTAGAGCAAGGGCCCGACAGGCGGTAGACATGCAGTCGATTATCAGCCGTTTGCAGCCTTAAACGACAAAACCCCTGTCTGCGTTAGCAGACAGGGGTTTCGGAATTGAATCTTGACGATGACCTACTCTCACATGGGGAAACCCCACACTACCATCGGCGATGCATCGTTTCACTGCTGAGTTCGGGATGGGATCAGGTGGTTCCAATGCTCTATGGTCGTCAAGAAATTCTGTGTACCAGACCGTTGTGCTAGCAACGTACTGGTGAAATTCATGAGCTTCTACATAAACAAAACCCCTGTCTGCATAAGCAAACAGGGGTTCTGGAATTTAATCTTGACGATGACCTACTCTCACATGGGGAAACCCCACACTACCATCGGCGATGCATCGTTTCACTGCTGAGTTCGGGATGGGAT
>NZ_CVTV01000050.1:0-46285 GCF_900004865.1 Pseudomonas sp. 37 R 15
CGCCGCCGCGGAAACCACCGCCACCGCCGCCGCCCCCACCGCCGCCGCGTCCGCTGCTGCTGAGGATCGCCAGCAGGATAGCGCCCACCGGCAGGCCCATGCGATTGCACAGCCACAACACGCCGATCAGCAGGACGAACAAACCGATGGAAAAACCGGGATTGTCCTTGGCGAAATTCGTATCCGCCACGTGGGCCGGCACAGCCAACGGTTCACCGCCCACCACCTGGATCATCGCCGCGACACCGTCACTGATGCCCTGGCTGAAATTGCCGGCCTTGAACTTGGGCGCGATCACCTGGTTGATGATCACCCAGGACTGCGCATCCGTCAGCACACCTTCCAGGCCGTAGCCGACTTCGATGCGCAACTTTCGCTCGTCGCGGGCCACGAGCAACAGCGCGCCGTTGTCCTTGCCCTTCTGGCCGATGCCCCACGCGCGGCCCAATTGATAACCGTAGTCTTCAATCGGCACGCCCTGCAGGTCGGGCACGGTGACCACCACGATCTGGTCACCGGACGTCTGCTCCAGCGCCTGCAATTGCTGGGTCAGTTGTTCGCGCACCGCCGGGTCGATCATCTGGGCGTTGTCCACCACCCGCCCGGTCAATGCCGGGAAGGTCAGGGCCGCCTGGGCCATGCCCACGCAGCCCAGCAGCCACAGCGCCAGGCCTATCCGTAATAAACGCATCGACACCTCAAGGCAGCGTTATTTGAACTTCACCTGCGGCGCCTTATCGGCATCGGCACTGGTGGCTTCAAACGTGGCGCGGATCGGCAAGTCGCTGTACATCACGCTGTGCCACAGGCGACCCGGGAACGTACGAATCTCGGTGTTGTAGGTCTGCACGGCCTGGATAAAGTCGCGACGGGCCACGGCGATACGGTTTTCCGTGCCCTCGAGCTGCGATTGCAGGGCCAGGAAGTTCTGGTTGGCCTTCAGGTCCGGATAGCGCTCGGACACCACCATCAAACGGCTGAGTGCGCCGCTCAAGCCGTCCTGGGCTTGCTGGAACTGCTTGAGTTTTTCCGGGTTGTCGAGGGTGCTGGCATCCACCTGGATCGAGGTGGCCTTGGCCCGCGCTTCAATCACGGCGGTGAGGGTGTCCTGCTCGTGGGCGGCGTAGCCCTTGACCACTTCCACCAGGTTGGGAATCAGGTCGGCACGGCGTTGGTACTGGTTCTGCACCTGGCCCCAGGCCGCCTTGGCCTGTTCGTCCAGGGTCGGGATGTTGTTGATGCCGCAACCGCTCAGCACGCTGCTGATCAATAACAGCGCCGCGGCTTTCAAGCCCCAGCGGTAACCTTGTGCTGCTTGCATGGTGTTTCTCCTGCCCAATCTGGATGGAATGTGATGACTAACCCTATAAACCACGCGCTTGGGGCATAATCCGCCACCACTGGAATGCTTCGAGCCAATCAGCTACAAAGATGCCCAGCGCGAAAAAGAGTTCAGAGTGTGCTGCATTTATCTGAACAACACCCGAACAACAATAGACGCTCCCGTCATTTTGGCCGATCAGCCTGACCGCTGTGCAGTGAGCCGAAAAAGGATATTCATGAAGAAGCTGTGTTTGCTCGGCCTTGTTGCCACTCTGGCCAGCCACCCCGTATGGGCAGAAACAAAGCCTGCTGCGCTTAAAGACAAGGACGCCTTCGTCAGCGACCTGCTCAAGCAGATGACCCTCGATGAAAAGATCGGCCAGTTGCGCCTGATCAGCATCGGCCCGGAAATGCCCCGCGAGCTGATCCGCAAGGAAATCGCCGCCGGCCGCATCGGCGGCACCTTCAACTCCATCACCCGCCCGGAAAACCGTCCGATGCAGGACGCGGCCATGCGCAGCCGCTTGAAGATCCCGATGTTTTTCGCCTACGACGTCATCCACGGCCATCGCACGATTTTCCCGATCAGCCTGGCCCTGGCCTCCAGCTGGGACATGGACGCCATCGGCCGCTCCGGGCGCATCGCCGCCCAGGAAGCCGCCGCCGACAGCCTCGACATCACCTTCGCGCCGATGGTCGACATCTCCCGTGACCCGCGCTGGGGCCGCACCTCGGAAGGTTTCGGCGAGGACACCTACCTGGTGTCGCGCATTGCCGAAGTGATGGTCAAGGCGTTCCAGGGCGCCAGCGCCGCGAATGCCGACAGCATCATGGCCAGCGTCAAGCACTTCGCCCTGTACGGCGCGGTGGAAGGCGGCCGCGACTACAACGTGGTCGACATGAGCCCGGTCAAGATGTACCAGGACTACCTGCCGCCCTACCACGCGGCAATCAAGGCCGGCTCCGGCGGCGTGATGGTGGCGCTCAACTCGATCAACGGCGTGCCCGCCACCGCCAACACCTGGCTGATGAACGACCTGTTGCGCAAGGACTGGGGCTTCAAGGGCCTGGCCGTGAGCGACCACGGCGCAATCTTCGAACTGATCAAGCACGGCGTGGCCAAGGACGGGCGTGAAGCTGCCAAGCTGGCGATCAAGGCCGGCATCGACATGAGCATGAACGACACGTTGTACGGCAAGGAACTGCCGGGGCTGCTCAAGTCCGGCGAGATCGAGCAGAGCGACATCGACAACGCCGTGCGCGAAGTGCTCGGCGCCAAGTACGACATGGGCCTGTTCAAGGACCCTTACCTGCGCATCGGCAAGGCCGAGGATGACCCGGCCGACACCTATGCCGACAGCCGCCTGCACCGTGCCGACGCCCGCGACATTGCGCGCCGCAGCCTGGTGTTGCTGAAAAACCACAACGACACCCTGCCCCTGAAAAAATCCGCGACCATCGCCCTGGTCGGCCCGCTGGCCAAGGCCCCGATCGACATGATGGGCAGCTGGGCGGCGGCCGGTAAGCCGGAACAGTCGGTGACCCTGCTTGACGGCATGAACGCCGTGATCGGCGAAAAGGGCAAAGTCATCTATGCCCGTGGCGCCAACATCACCGGCGACAAAGCGGTGCTCGACTACCTCAACTTCCTCAACTTCGATGCCCCGGAAGTGGTGGATGACCCGCGCCCTGCCCAGGTGCTGGTCGATGAGGCGGTGAAGGCTGCGCAGAATGCTGACGTGATCGTCGCGGCCGTGGGCGAGTCCCGTGGCATGTCCCACGAGTCGTCGAGCCGCACCGACCTGAATATCCCGCAAAGCCAGCGCGACCTGATCAAGGCCCTCAAGGCCACCGGCAAGCCGTTGGTGCTGGTGCTGATGAACGGCCGGCCGCTGTCGATTCTCGAAGAGCACCGACAGGCTGACGCGATCCTGGAAACCTGGTTCTCCGGCACCGAAGGCGGCAACGCCATCGCCGACGTGCTGTTCGGTGACTACAATCCGTCGGGCAAGCTGCCGATCACCTTCCCACGCTCCGTGGGGCAGATTCCCACCTACTACAACCACCTGAGTATCGGCCGGCCATTCACGCCGGGCAAGCCGGGCAACTACACCTCGCAGTACTTCGATGACACCACCGGGCCGCTGTTTGCGTTTGGCTATGGCCTGAGCTACACCACGTTCGGCCTGTCGGACATGGCACTGTCGTCCACCACCCTGAACAAGACCGGCAAGCTGGATGCGAGCGTCACCGTGAAGAACACCGGCAAGGTCGATGGCGAAACCGTGGTGCAGTTGTATATCCAGGACGTGGCCGGCTCGATGATCCGCCCGGTGAAAGAGCTGAAGAACTTCCAGAAAGTCATGCTCAAGGCCGGTGAAGAACGCACCTTGCACTTCACCATCACCGAGGAAGACTTGAAGTTCTACAACGCTCAGCTCAAGTTCGCCGCGGAGCCGGGTGAGTTCAATGTACAGATCGGGCTGGATTCCCAGGATGTGCAGCAACAGAGCTTTGAACTGCTCTAGGGGGAGCTTCAAGTTACAAGCTACAAGCGCCAAGAAAGAGCAGTTCTGCTTTTAACTTGTAGCTTGTAGCTTGCCGCTGTCTTCAACCCCTTCGGTCAAGAAGGTTCACCACCAACCGATCAATCCACCCCCACACCCGCTGCTTCACCCGCCGCCACAACGGTCGCGCCTTCCATGTCTCCAGGCTCACCGCCTGGCTTTGCGCAAAATCGCGCTCGAAACTGCAAGCCACCGCCCGCGTCAATTCAGGGTCCAGCGCTTCCAGGTTGGCTTCCAGATTGAAGCGCAGATTCCAGTGGTCGAAATTGCACGAGCCAATGCTGACCCAGTCATCCACCAGCACCATCTTCAGGTGCAAAAAGCACGGCTGGTATTCAAAGATTTGCACGCCTGAACGCAGCAGACGCGGGTAATAGCGGTGCCCGGCGTAGCGCACCGACGGGTGATCGGTGCGCGGGCCGGTGAGCAGCAAACGCACCTCTACCCCGCGCCCGGCCGCTCGGCGCAAGGCGCGGCGCACACTCCAGGTGGGCAAGAAGTACGGCGTGGCCAGCCAGATGCGCGTCTTGCTGCTGTTCAAGGCACGGATCAGCGATTGCAAAATATCGCGGTGCTGACGGGCGTCGGCATACGCCACGCGACCAAGCCCTGGCCCGGTGGCAGGCACCTTGGGCAAGCGCGGCAAACCGAAATGCGTGGCGGGTTTCCACTCCCGACGTGCCGCGTTGGCGTGCCACTGGCGGTCGAACAGAGCCTGCCAGTCCAGCACCAGCGAGCCGCTGATCTGCACCATCACTTCATGCCAGTCGGCCGTGTCTTGTCCAGGCGTCCAGAACTCATCGGTGACGCCGGTCCCGCCGATCACCGCGACGTCCTGGTCGATCAGCAACAGCTTGCGGTGGTCGCGGTACAGGTTGCGCATCCAGCGTCGCCAGTTCAGGCGATTGTAGAAACGCAGCTGCACCCCCGCGTCGGTCAACCGCTTGCGCAACCCGAGGGTAAACGCCAGGCTGCCGTAATCATCGAACAGGCAGCGCACCTGTACCCCGCGCTCAGCGGCCAGCACCAGCGCCTGCACCATCGCTTCGGCACAGGCCCCGGCTTCCACCAGGTACAGTTCCAGGTCCACCTGCCGCTCGGCGCGAGCAATGCCGACCAGCATCTGCGGGAAAAAATTCGGCCCGTCGATCAACAACTCGAAACGGTTGGCGCTGCGCCACGGGAACACCGCACCGCCCACGTCAGCGCGCCGTGAAGATCAGTACCGCACCCACCGGCACCGACAAACTGATCGACTTCAACCCCGCCGCCTTGCGCAACGCCGCCACACCGGGTTGCAGCTCGAAATCTTCGGCGCGCACCACCACCGGCTCCAGGGTCACGACCTGAAAGCGCCGGTCATCCAGACGCGTGGCCAACAGCTCGGCGTTGTACGTGTGGGTCTTGCCATGCACGGTGATGCTCAGCGGCAAGCGCAATTCCAACTGCGCGCCGGACGCCAAGTCATTGATCGGTTGCAGGTTGATCTGCGTGCTGATCAACGCTTCGGGAAACTGCTTGATCTCGAACAGCTGCTTACGCATGCGCTCGTCACGCAGCGGGATACCGCTGTTGATCGACTCCAGCTCCACCTGCACCTGGGCCGCGCCCTGGCTGTCGACCTTGCCGTGCAGCACCAGGAAGCGGTGCACTTCAGCAATCTCGGTGTTTTTGGTGGTGACGAAGGACAAGCGTGAGGATTCGTTATCCAGGTACCAGTCGGCGTGGGCAGGCACGGTGGCACAGGTCAGCAATGCGAAGACCAGAGGTTTGAGATTGAACATAAAGGCTCATGGGGCAAAAAATCTGGATGAACCTTAAGCGCAATCTCACGAACGGCGCAAATCCAATGTGGGAGGGGGCTTGCCCCCGATGACGGCGTGTCAGCCAAACATTGATGACAGGCCCACCGCTAACGGGAGCAAGCTGGCGCATTGCAACAGGCGCCTGATACTTCATGGCAGCAACCGACACCCCTGCCTCTCCCCCATCCACCGCGCCGTATGCGTACGCCCCAACCCACTCGCCGTCACTTCACTGCGCTCCGGCGTGTCGATAAACCCACTGGTCGGCACATACTGCTTCACATACCCCAGGCAATACTGCGCAGGATTGTTCTCCACATACCGGCACGAGCAATACTCCTTGGCCGTGTACGCCGCGATGATGTCAGGGAAGGCTTGCAGGTTGACGCGCTCATGCCACACCCAGCCCAGCAGGGCGAGCAACAGCAGCACAAACAAGCTGGTAAATGGCCGACGGCAGATCATGGCTGCACCGCCGCCAGTACGCGCTTGAGCAGTTCGTTATGCCGGTAGCTGCCGTCGCGGTCATCGCCGTAGCGCACGATCACCAGGTGTTCGTCCGGCAGTACAAAGAGCGCCTGGCCCCAGTGGCCGAGGGCGGCGAAGGTGTCGGCGGGGGCATCGGGCCAGGGTTTGGACGCGCCTGTGTTGAGCCACCACTGGCCGCCGGGGACTGCTTCATCCTGGCCGCTTTTGTATTTGTCGAACGGCTGCCGATTGAAGGCCACCCACTCTTTAGGCAGCAACTGTTGCTCGCCCCAACGCCCGTCCCGTGCCATCAGTAGCCCGACACGCGCCAAGTCCCGGGCGGTGAGGTAGGCATAGGACGAGGCGACGAAGGTTTCATCGGCATCGGTTTCCCAGGTCGCATTGCGAATACCCAGCGGCTCGAACAGTACATCCCATGGATAGCTCATATACGCCTTGTGGCCGAGCATACCTTTGAGGGCCGCAGACAAGATGTTGCTGTCGCCACTGGAATAACGAAACGCCTGGCCCGGTGCAGCAGCGGCGTCGGTATTGGCGGCAAACTCGGCCATATCGGCACGTCCTCGGGTATAGAGCATCGCCACCACCGAGGACTTCAACGGTGCGTACTCGTAGTCTTCCTGCCAATCCAGGCCCGAGGCCCAGTGCAGCAGGTCGGCCATGGTCACCTTGGGGTGCTGTCTCATCGGCGGGTAGAAACGCGCAACGGGGTCGCTCAGCTTGAAGCGGTTTTCGCCGTAGGCCACGCCGAGTACGGTGGCCATCAGGCTTTTGCTCACCGACCAGGTCAGGTGCGGCGTGCTGGCGGTGGTGGGCGCGGCGTAGCGTTCATAGATGATTTCGCCGTCACGAATCACCAGCAGCGCATCGGTGCGGATGCCATCGCGGGTGGCGTCGT
Source organism: Pseudomonas sp. 37 R 15 (assembly GCF_900004865.1). Lineage (NCBI taxonomy): Bacteria > Pseudomonadati > Pseudomonadota > Gammaproteobacteria > Pseudomonadales > Pseudomonadaceae > Pseudomonas > Pseudomonas sp. 37 R 15. The sequence goes on from NZ_CVTV01000050.1 coordinate 7,083, forward strand.
CACGGGTGGGAAAAGCATAGGCGTTCAGGGCATCGACAGCGGGACCCTGGAGTGGCTTGCCCGTGGCCCATTCTTTTTCGGGCCAGATTTCAGCGCGGGCAGTAACGGTGACGAACAGCACAACAACGCACAACAGGCCTCGGACCATGGGCACAAACTCAAGGGGGGCATTCAAGCCCGCGAGCCTAGCGCAGGCCCATGACAGATTTGCGACATAGGGCCTGTCACCCAACCGTCACCGTAACTTCACGGAGATGACACCGAGGCTACATAGCCTGACTTTGGACAACAAAGTCGACCGGCCGCAACCTGGCCGGCACTCGGAGACTCGCTATGACTCAGATCGCCCGCATCAGCGACAAAGGCAATGAACGCCGCCTGCAAGCCGAACGCCTGGTCGGCGCACAGGCCTTGCAGGAAGCCCAGGCCCTGCGGTTCAACGTGTTCAGCGGCGAGTTCAATGCCAAGCTGAAGGGCGCGGAACTGGGCCTGGACATGGATGACTATGATGTTCACTGCAGCCACATCGGCGTGCGGGATTTGAACAGCGGTCGGCTCGTCGCCACCACCCGTTTGCTCGACCACCAGGCCGCCAGCACCTTGGGCCGGTTCTACAGCGAGGAGGAGTTCAGCCTGCATGGCTTGTTGCACTTGCAGGGTCCGATCCTGGAAATCGGCCGCACCTGCGTCGACCCGGCCTACCGCAACGGCGGCACCATCGCGGTGTTGTGGGGTGAGTTGGCCGAGGTACTCAACCAGGGTGGCTACAGCTACCTGATGGGCTGCGCGAGTATCCCGATGCACGATGGCGGCATCCAGGCCCACGCGATCATGCAGCGTCTGCGCGAGCGCTACCTGTGCAACGAGCACCTGCGCGCCGAACCGAAAAAGCCACTGCCGGCACTGGATCTGCCCTCCAACGTCATCGCCGAAATGCCGCCACTGCTCAAGGCCTATATGCGCCTGGGGGCGAAGATCTGCGGCGAACCGTGCTGGGACGAAGATTTCCAGGTGGCCGATGTGTTCATCCTGCTCAAACGCGATCAGTTGTGCCCGCGCTATGCGCGCCACTTCAAGGCGGCGATGTGATGGGCCGCCTGCGCGTGTACGGACGCATCGCCCGGGTGCTGCTGGTGGTGGCACTGGGCCTGAGCATGGCCAGTGTGTTTGGCCTGTTCGAGCGCCTGGGGGTGGCCAACTCAATGGTGCGGCGCCAGCGTTGGTCGCGGTTCTTCATGGCACGGCTGACCAATGCCCTGCCCTTTCGCGTGACGGTGCACGGCGAACTGCCGCAAACGCCGATGCTGTGGGTGAGCAATCATGTGTCCTGGACGGATATTCCGCTGCTGGGCATGGTCACTCCACTGTCGTTTCTGTCCAAAGCCGAAGTGCGCACCTGGCCGGTGGCCGGCTGGTTGGCGGCCAAGGCCGGCAGCCTGTTCATTCGTCGCGGTTCAGGTGACAGCCAGTTGATCCGCAAGCAGATGACCCGTCATCTGGAGCAACGCCACCCGCTGCTGATGTTTCCGGAAGGCACCACCACCGACGGACGCAGCCTGCGCACCTTTCACGGGCGCTTGCTGGCCAGTGCGATCGATGCGGATGTGTCGCTGCAACCGGTGGCGATACGGTATCTGCGCGACGGTGCGGTGGACTCACTGGCGCCGTTCATCGGCGATGATGATTTGCTGTCGCACCTGATGCGGCTGTTCGCCAATGACCAGGGTGATGTGGAGATTCATCTGCTCAAGCCGATTGCCTGCGCCGGGCAGGAGCGCGCGGCGCTGGCCTATCAGGCGCAGCAGGCGGTGCAGAAGGCGTTGTTCGGGCCGTTGCCGGAGAGTGAGCAGGCGCATGTGCGACCAGCGTTTGCCGCCTGAATGCTGTGAATACACTCTAAATGTGGGAGGGGGCTTGCCCCCTCCCACATTTAGACCTCAGTGGTCAGCTGGATACGTGCAAAGCTCTGTAATTCGGGGTAGAAAACCCGGAAATCCTCACTCAAAGGCTCATAGAGCTCGCGCAACTCACGCATCGCAAATCCTAACGCCTGCGGGTCCGTCAGCCGCCGCGAAATCCCGCGCAGCACCTGCTCCATCACCGCAAACTCACGATAAGACCCCAGCCAGTCATCCGCCGCCATAGAGGGTGCGATTTGCGCCAGCCGCCCCGGCAACGCGGGTTCGGCCGCCAGCACCCGGTACACCTGCGACGTAAAACGCTCCAAGGGCTGATCGGCATACAGCGCCCAATCCCGCGCCAGGCAATGGTCGAAAAACACGTCGAGCACGATCCCGGCATAGCGCCTGCGGGTCAGGCTGAAGCGCGACAACGCGGCCCCCACCAATGGGTGGCTGTCGGTGAATCGGTCAATGGCGCGATGCAACTGGATCGCCGCTTCGATTTGCGGGTTGAACTGGCCCTGCAGACGGCCTTTGACGAAGTCGCCATACAGGCTGCCCAGCAATTGCGCAGGCAGTTGGCCGCCCAGGTGCAGATGTGCGAGATAATTCATGGCGCGCAGTCTACCACTGCGGCCATCATATCGTTATAACCCGATATACCGATTCGTGCTGATTCCAGATCAAAATCATATTGGTATATCGGAATACGACGATTTAAAGTTCGCCTCATCGCGATATAACGTTTTACGCCACCGAGCACCCTGCCATGCCGATCGACCTCGACGAAATAATAAAAGCCCTGGCCCACCCAGTACGACGAGACATCCTCACCTGGCTGAAAGACCCGAAAGTGCAGTTTCCCGAGCAATTGCACAACCACGAATACGGCATCTGCGCCGGGCAGATCGACCAGCGCTGCGGCTTGTCCCAGTCGACCGTGTCGGCCCACCTGGCGACCTTGCAACGGGCGGGCTTGATCACCAGTCAGAAAGTCGGGCAGTGGCACTTTTTCAGACGCAATGAGGAAACGATCCAAGCCTTCCTCGCAGCGCTCATCGCCGAACTCAGCGCCCCTGCGCCGCAATAAGGAGCCGAAAATGCCGCGCTCATTGCTAATGATTCTCGCGCTGCCGGTGACCCTGATTACTTTCCGTCAGAACGGCGATGCCGACCTGGCCCCCGCCACCAACTGATCAACTTGAAGAGAAAGGTACATTCCCATGACGACTATTTTTGATCCGATAAAACTGGGCGACCTGGAACTGTCGAACCGCATCATCATGGCGCCGCTGACCCGCTGCCGTGCCGATGAAGGCCGCGTTCCCAACGCGCTGATGGCCGAGTATTACGTGCAGCGCGCATCCGCCGGGCTGATCCTCAGCGAAGCCACTTCCGTGACGCCCATGGGCGTGGGTTACCCGGACACACCGGGGATCTGGTCGAACGACCAGGTGCGCGGCTGGGCCAACATCACCAAGGCCGTGCACGGCGCAGGCGGCAAGATCTTCCTGCAACTGTGGCACGTCGGCCGCATCTCCCATGAGTCGTACCTCAATGGCGAGGCCCCGGTGGCGCCGAGCGCGGTCCAGGCCAAAGGCCACGTCAGCCTGGTACGCCCGCTGGCCGACTACCCCACCCCACGCGCCCTGGAAACCGCTGAAATCGCCGACATCATCGACGCTTACCGCACTGGCGCCGAAAACGCCAAGGCCGCCGGTTTCGACGGCGTGGAAATCCACGGTGCCAACGGCTACCTGCTCGACCAGTTCCTGCAAAGCAGCACCAACCAGCGCACCGACCCATACGGCGGCTCCCTGGAAAACCGTGCGCGCCTGTTGCTGGAAGTGACCGACGCCGCCATCGAGGTCTGGGGCGCGGGCCGCGTGGGCGTGCACCTGGCACCGCGTGCCGACGCCCACGACATGGGCGATGACAACCTGGCGGAAACCTTCACCTACGTCGCCAGCGAACTGGGCAAGCGTGGCATTGCCTTCATCTGTTCCCGTGAAAAAGAAGGCGCAGACAGCCTCGGCCCGCAACTGAAAAAAGCCTTCGGCGGCGTGTACATCGCCAACGAACGCTTCACCAAAGACAGCGCCAACGCCTGGCTGGCCGCCGGCAAGGCCGATGCAGTGGCGTTCGGCATACCGTTCATTGCCAACCCGGACCTGCCGGCACGCCTGAAGGCCGATGCGCCGTTGAACGAGCCGCACCCGGAAACTTTCTACGGCAAAGGCCCGGTCGGCTATATCGACTACCCAACCCTGCCGATCTAACTGACCGAAACACAAAGCAATGTGGGAGGGGGCTTGCTCCCGATAGCGGAGCTTCAGTCAACACATCAGTGACTGACACACCGCTATCGGGAGCAAGCCCCCTCCCACATTTTTGACCGCATGTTTCGTCTTGGAAACATCGCTTCACAGAACCGCAACAATATCGCTACAAAATACTTAGGCCGCTACCTATCAACCGCCCGCCAGTCCGTATATAAAGTCACCCCTTCAATCAGGCAGAAGGACGATTGACCGTCCTTGGGCTTTACTGTTGACACAACTGGTCGCAATTACGCATTTTGTCTCAATTGCGCAGGCTGGGGCTCAGGCGCAGCATGTCCAGCCCTGCGTCCACCCAGCGCTCGGCGTCCTGATGCAGTTGAAAGCTTTCAGGCACCAGCAGCCACTGGCCGATAAGGCCGTGGATGTACGCATGCAGGCACACCGCAGCACGGTGGGTATCAAGACCGTCCGGTAATTGCCCGCGATGCACCGCGTTACGCAACGTCAGACCGATGCGCAGGTTGCACTCCAGGCTATGGGCCTGGCGCTGGCGGCGCATGTCACACATTTCATCGGTGAACTCGCACTTATGAAACAAGATCTCGTTGATGCGCCGGGTTTTCGGGTCCAGGGCCACTTGATGATAGAGATGAATCAGCAGTTTGCGCATGCACCCCAACGGGTCGACTTCATCCTCGCTTTCACTGGCCCGGGCCAATTCGTCCAAGGGTTCGTGCAGCGTGTCGAGCAGGGCCTGCAGCAAATCGGACTTGTTACTGAAATGCCAGTAAATAGCACCGCGCGTCACGCCGGCCAGGGCGGCAATGTCCGCCAGCGTGGTCCGTGCAACGCCACGTTCATAAAAGGCTTGCTCGGCGGCTTGGAGGATCTGGCTGCGCGTTTCCTGAGCTTCCTCTTTGGTGCGACGAACCATGGCAGTAAAACCTCAATCAGAACACTGGGGACTATCGTTAACGCGACGTTAATAGGCGTGAACGATCATCTGAATAATTGTGGGACGACACCGTCATGGGCGCCGAACGTACTAAAATCGAGGCTTTGGGCGCTGCTTTGTCAGCATTGCGCCGAGCCTGTCAAGAGTTTACAAACAACCATGAACGTAAGTATATTGCGTAGCAAGCTACTTATCCACTCACGGCTTGTTTTTTACCCTTCCACACTTCTTGTGCGCACCCTGCGCGCCTGACCCGAGGATCTTCATGCAACTTAAGCCAGCTGTTACCGCTCTGGTCACTGCCGTCGCCCTGGCATCGCTGCTCAGCGGATGTAAAAAGGAAGAAGCGGCTCCGCCCGCTCAAACCCCTCAGGTCGGCGTGGTCACTATTCAACCGCAAGCCTTTACCCTGACCACCGAGCTGCCGGGCCGCACCACGGCCTACCGCATTGCCGAAGTGCGCCCTCAGGTGAACGGCATCATTCTCAAGCGCCTGTTCAAGGAAGGCGCCGACGTGAAGGAAGGGCAGCAGCTCTACCAGATCGATCCGTCGGTGTATGAGGCCACGCTCAAGAGCGCCCAGGCCAAGCTGACGCAGACCAAATCGATCACCGATCGCTACAAGCAACTGATCGATGAGCAAGCCGTCAGCCGCCAGGAATACGACACCGCCGTCGCCGACCGCATGACCGCCGAGGCCGACCTGCAGAGCGCGCAGATCAACGTGCGCTACACCAAGGTTTTCGCGCCGATTTCCGGGCGTATCGGCCGCTCTGCGGTAACCGAAGGCGCCCTGGTCAGCAACGGCCAGGCCGACGCCATGGCCGTGATCCAGCAGTTGGACCCGATCTACGTCGACGTCACCCAGTCCTCGGCCGAAATGCTGAAACTGCGTCGAGACCTGGAAAGCGGCCAACTGCAAAAATCCGGCGACAACGCCGCCATGGTCAAGCTGACCCTGGAAGACGGCAGCGACTACGGCCAGCAAGGCAAACTGGAGTTCTCTGAAGTGTCGGTCGACCAGACCACCGGTTCCGTGACCCTGCGCGCCGTGTTCCCCAACCCCGACCATGTGCTGCTGCCGGGTATGTTCGTGCACGCCCAACTGCAGGCCGGTGTGAACAGCAAGGCCATCCTCGCGCCGCAACAAGGCGTGACCCGTGATCTGAAGGGCACCCCGACGGCCCTGATCGTCAATGCCGACAACAAGGTCGAGCAGCGTGAACTGGTAGCCAACCGTACTGCCGGCGCCTATTGGCTGGTAGAGAAAGGCCTCAACGCCGGCGATCGCGTCATCACCGAAGGCTTGCAGTACGTCAAGCCGGGCGCCGAGGTGAAAGTCACCGAAGCCGGCAACGCCAAGCCCGCCGGTTCTGCCGCTCCTGCTGCCGCTGCTGGCAAAGGGGAGTAATCCATGTCGAAATTTTTTATCGACCGTCCCATTTTCGCCTGGGTAATTGCCCTGGTGATCATGCTGGTCGGGGCACTGTCAATCCTGAAGCTGCCTATCAACCAATACCCGGCCATTGCGCCAACCGCCATTGACATCCAGGTGACCTACCCAGGCGCGTCCGCACAAACCGTGCAGGACACCGTGGTACAGGTCATCGAGCAACAGCTCAACGGTATCGACAACCTGCGCTATGTGGCCTCGGACAGTAACTCCGACGGCAGCATGACCATCACTGCGACGTTCAACCAGGGTACCAACCCGGACATCGCCCAGGTTCAAGTGCAGAACAAGCTGAACCTGGCGACCCCACTGCTGCCGCAAGAAGTGCAGCAGCAGGGTATCCGCGTGACCAAGTCGGTGAAGAACTTCCTGATGGTGATCGGTCTGGTGTCGGAAGACGGCAGCATGACCAAGGACGACCTCTCCAACTACATCGTGTCCAACATCCAGGACCCGATTTCCCGTACCTCGGGTGTGGGTGACTTCCAGGTCTTCGGTTCGCAGTACGCCATGCGTATCTGGCTTGACCCGGCCAAGCTGAACAACTTCCAGCTCACCCCGGTGGATGTCAGCAACGCCATCAAGGCCCAGAACGTGCAGGTGGCCACCGGCCAACTGGGCGGCCTGCCTGCCCTGCCCGGCACTCAATTGAACGCCACCATCATCGGCAAGACGCGCCTGCAAAGCGCCGAAGAGTTCGCCAAGATCCTGATGAAGGTGAATGCCGACGGCTCGCAAGTGCGCTTGGGCGACGTTGCACGTATTGAACTGGGCGGCCAGAACTACAGCATCAGCGCGCAGTTCAACGGCAAGCCGGCGTCCGGTATGGCGATCAAGCTGGCCGCCGGGGCGAATGCCCTGGACACCGGTAAAGCGATCCGCGCCACCGTGGCATCCCTGGAGCCGTTCTTCCCGCCAGGCATGAAAGCCGTGGTGCCGTACGACACGACCCCGGTAGTGACCGAATCGATCTCCGGCGTGGTTCACACCCTGATCGAAGCGATCGTGCTGGTGTTCCTGGTGATGTTCCTGTTCCTGCAGAACTTCCGCGCCACCATCATCACCACCATGACCGTACCGGTGGTACTGCTGGGTACGTTCGGGATCCTGGCGGCGTTCGGTTTCACCATTAACACCCTGACCATGTTCGGCATGATCCTGGCCATCGGCCTGCTGGTGGACGATGCCATCGTCGTGGTGGAAAACGTCGAGCGGGTCATGGCCGAGGAGCACCTGTCACCCAAGGAAGCGACCATCAAGTCCATGGGCCAGATCCAGGGCGCCCTGGTGGGTATTGCCCTGGTACTCTCGGCGGTATTGCTGCCGATGGCCTTCTTCGGCGGCTCCACCGGCGTGATCTACCGGCAGTTCTCCATCACCATTGTGTCGGCGATGGCGTTGTCGGTACTGGTTGCCCTGATCTTCACCCCAGCCCTGTGCGCCACCATGCTCAAGGCGATCGACCCGGAAAAACACGGCCAACCCAAGCGCGGCTTCTTCGGCTGGTTCAACCGCACCTTCGACAGCGGCGTACTCAAGTACGAGCGCGGCGTGGGCGGCATGATCAAGCACAAGATCCCGGCCTTCATCGTGTATGCGCTGATCCTGGCCGGCATGATCTGGATGTTCACCCGTATCCCGAGCGCGTTCCTGCCTGAGGAAGACCAGGGCGTGATCTTCGCCCAGGTACAGACACCCGTGGGCGCCTCGGCCGAGCGTACGCAAAAAGTCATCGACGACATGCGCGCCTTCCTGCTGCATGACAAGGAAGGCGAGCCGGGCGAAGGCAAGGCCGTGAAGTCGGTATTTACCGTGAACGGCTTCAACTTTGCCGGCCGCGGCCAGAGCTCGGGTCTGGCATTCGTGATGCTCAAGCCATGGGACGAGCGCGATTCGTCCCAGTCGGTATTCGAAGTGGCCAAGCGGGCCCAGGGTTACTTCTTCGGGGCCTTCAAGGACGCCATGGTATTTGCCATCGTGCCGCCTTCGGTTCTGGAACTGGGTAACGCCACCGGCTTCGACGTGTTCCTGCAAGACCAGGGTGGCGTCGGCCACGACAAGCTGATGGCAGCCCGTAACCAGTTCCTCGGTGCGGCGGCCCAAAGCAAGATACTGGCGGGCGTGCGGCCCAACGGCGTGAACGATGAGCCGCAGTACGAACTGACCGTCGATGACGAGAAAGCCAGCGCCCAGGGCATCAGCCTGTCGGACATCCAGCAGACCCTGGCCATCGCGCTGGGCGGCAGCTACATCAACGACTTCATCGACCGTGGTCGGGTGAAGAAGGTGTATGTACAGGGTGATGCGGCCAGCCGTATGTCGCCGGAAGACCTGGACAAATGGTACGTGCGCGCCGACTCCGGGAAGATGGTGCCGCTGTCGGCCATTTCGTCGGGCAAGTGGATCTACGGCTCGCCGAAGCTCTCGCGTTACAACGGTGTAGCGGCCATGGAAATCCTCGGCACGCCGGCGCCTGGCTACAGTACCGGTGACGCGATGGCGGAAGTCGAGCGGATTGCCAAGGAACTGCCGGCCGGCATCGGCTATGCCTGGACAGGCCTGTCGTACGAAGAACGTCTGTCCGGCTCCCAGGCGCCCGCGCTGTATGCCCTGTCGCTGCTGGTCGTGTTCCTGTGTCTCGCCGCCTTGTATGAAAGCTGGTCGATCCCGATTGCGGTGATTCTGGTAGTGCCGCTGGGTGTGATCGGTGCGTTGATCGCCACCAGCATGCGCGGCTTGTCCAACGACGTGTTCTTCCAGGTCGGCCTGTTGGTGACGGTGGGCCTGGCAGCGAAAAACGCGATCCTGATCGTGGAGTTCGCCAAGGAGCTGCACGAGCAAGGCAAGGGCATTGTGGAGGCGGCCATCGAGGCATCCCGCATGCGTCTGCGCCCGATCATCATGACGTCCATGGCGTTCGTGCTCGGCGTATTGCCGCTGGCGATTTCCAGCGGCGCAGGCTCGGGCAGCCAGCACGCGATCGGTACCGGCGTGATCGGCGGTATGATCACCGCGACCGTGCTGGCGATCTTCTGGGTGCCACTGTTCTACGCAACCGTGTCTTCCGCCGGCGAACGCAAACAGAAAAACACCACTGAAACTCCTAAAGAGGCTGGCCAATGAGCAAGTCGCTACTTTCCTTAGCCGTCACCGCCTTCGTGCTCAGTGGCTGCTCGCTTATCCCCGACTACCAGCGCCCCGAAGCGCCGGTAGCGGCGCAGTTCCCGCAGGGGCCGGCGTACTCGTCGGCCCAGGCGCCGGGCCAGGCTGCCGCGGAGCAAGGCTGGAAGCAGTTTTTCCATGACCCTGTCCTGCAACAGCTGATCCAGACCGCGCTGGTGAACAACCGTGACCTGCGCGTCGCGGCCCTGAACATCGACGCCTATGCGGCGCAGTACCAGATCCAGCGTGCCGACCTGTTCCCGGCCGTCTCGGCCACCGGCAACGGCACCCGTTCGCGTACCCCGGCGCGGCTGTCGCAGACCGGCGAATCGAGCATTTCCAGCCAGTACTCGGTGGGCCTGGGGATCAGCTCTTATGAGCTGGACCTGTTTGGCCGCGTGCGCAGCCTGAGCGAAGAAGCATTGCAGAAGTACTTCGCCACCGAAGAAGCGCGGCGCAGCACCCAGATCAGCCTGGTGGCCAGCGTGGCGAATGCCTACCTGACCTGGCAGGCCGACAAGGAACTGCTCAAGCTGACCCAGGACACCCTCGGGGCGTTCGAGCAGAGCTTCAAGCTGACCTCGCGCAGCAACGAAGTCGGCGTGGCCTCGGCCCTCGACCTGAGCCAGGCGCGCACCTCGGTGGAAAACGCCCGGGTGCAGCTTGCCCGGTATACGCGCCAGGTGGCCCAGGACGAAAACAGCCTGACCCTGCTGCTGGGCACCGGCCTGCCGGCGAATATCGCCAGCAAGCCACTGTCTGATGACCTGCTCAGCGAAGTACCCGCCGGCCTGCCGTCGGACCTGCTGCAACGGCGTCCCGACATCGTTCAGGCCGAGTACAACCTCAAGGCCGCCAACGCCAACATCGGTGCGGCCCGTGCGGCGTTCTTCCCGAGCATCAGCCTGACCGCCAGCGCCGGCACCGCCAGCCCGAACCTGGGCGGCCTGTTCAAGGGCGGCTCGGGCACCTGGTCGTTCGCACCGCAGATCAACATCCCGATCTTCAACGCCGGTAGCCTGCGCGCAAGCCTGGACTACTCGAAGATCCAGAAAGAGATCAACGTGGCCAACTACGAGAAGGCCATCCAGACCGGCTTCCAGGAAGTCTCCGACGGCCTGGCCGCGCGGGCAACCTACAAGCAGCAACTGGACGCCCAACGTGGCTTCGTCGCCGCCAACCAGGACTACTACCGCCTGGCCGAGCGTCGCTACCGCATCGGTGTGGACAGCAACCTGACCTTCCTTGATGCCCAGCGCCAACTGTTCAGTGCCCAGCAATCGCTGATCACCGACCGCCTGGCGCAGCTGACCAGCGAGGTCAACCTGTACAAGGCCCTCGGCGGCGGCTGGAATGAGCAGACCGCGAAGAACGAGCCGGTGAAAGAACAAGCGCCGCCGCTCAAGTTGTTCTGATAGCGCCTGTCTAATCAAACCGCTTCCCTTACCGGAAGCGGTTTTTTTTTGCCATGTCACTAACCCCTGCGAATCAAAGGTGGGCGCTGGCTTGCCTTCCCTTCAACCTTTCAGGGTAAGATTGGTAACAGATTTTTACAGACCACAGAGGGAGCTTGTCGTAATGATCGTAGGCATTGACCTGGGCACGACCAATAGCCTGGCCGCCGTGTGGCGCGGCGATGCCGCCGAAATGGTGCCCAATGCCCTTGGCCAGTTGCTGACCCCAAGCGTGGTAGGCATGGATGATCAAGGCCGCATCCTGGTGGGCCAAGCCGCCAAGGAACGCCTGCATACTCACCCGCACCTGACCACGTCGCTGTTCAAGCGCTACATGGGCAGTGCCACCGAAGTGCGCCTGGGCGACCGCTCGTTCCGCCCCGAAGAGCTGTCGGCGCTGGTCCTCAAAAGCCTCAAGGAAGACATCGAGCGCACCTATGGCCAAACCGTCACCGAAGCGGTGATCAGCGTGCCCGCCTACTTCAGCGACGGCCAGCGCAAAGCCACGCGCATTGCCGGTGAACTGGCGGGGCTCAATGTTGAAAAACTGATCAACGAGCCCACCGCCGCCGCCTTGGCTTATGGCTTGCACCAGCGTGACAAGGAAACCTCGTTCCTGGTTTTCGATCTCGGCGGCGGCACCTTTGACGTGTCGATCATCGAGCTGTTCGACGGTGTAATGGAAGTACGCGCCAGCGCCGGCGACAACTTCCTGGGCGGCGAAGACTTCGACACGTTGTTGCTGGAACACTTCGTCGACAGCCAGCGCAATGCCCAGGGTTTCCCGCCCACCCGCAGTGTGTTGCAAGCCCTGCGTCGCGAAGCCGAGCGCGTGCGCAAAGCCTTGGGCCAGGACGACAGCGCCGAGTTCGCCCTGCGTATCGATGGCCAACAGTGGGTCACAACCATCACCCAGGCCGAACTCGCCAAGCTCTACACGCCCTTGTTGGAACGCCTGCGCGCACCGATTGAACGCGCCCTGCGAGACGCACGCATTCGGGTCGGTGACCTGGATGAAATCCTGTTGGTCGGCGGCACCACGCGCATGCCGCTGGTGCGCAAACTGGCCGCTGGTTTGTTCGGGCGTTTCCCGTCCATCAGCCTCGACCCGGACCAGGTGGTCGCCCACGGCGCGGCGATCCAGGCCGCGCTCAAGGCCCGCTCGGCGGCACTGGAAGAAATCGTGCTGACCGACGTCTGCCCCTACACCCTGGGTATCGAAACCTCGAACCAGTACGGCGGCCATATCGAAAGCGGGCATTACCTGCCGCTGATCGAACGCAACAGCAGCGTGCCGGTGAGCCGGGTCAAAAGCGTGGTCACGCTCTACGACGACCAGCCCCGCGTGCTGCTGAAAATCTACCAAGGCGAAAGCCGCCTGGTGAAAGACAACATCGAACTGGGCCAGTTGGAAATCCCCGTGCCCAAGCGCAAGGCTGGCGAAGTCTCACTGGACGTGCGCTTCACCTACGACAACAACGGTTTGCTCGAAGCCCAGGTGAACATTCCGCTGACCGGCGAGCAGCACTCGCTGGTGATCGAAAACAATCCTGGCGTGCTCAGCCCGCAAGAGATCCAGCAACGCCTGCAAGCTTTGGCATTGTTGAAAATTCACCCGCGCGACCAGCAGGTCAACACCGTGCTGACCGCCCGCCTCGAACGGCTCTACCAGGAAAGCCTGGGCGAGCTGCGCGAGCAACTCGGACACTGGGCCGCGCAGTTTCAGCAAGTGCTCGACACCCAGGACGAGCGCCGCATCCGTGAGGCCCGCAGCGAACTGACCCGACAACTTGAGCAACTCGATAACGGGTTCTGGCGCTGAAGGAAATCCACATGGACTGTTGGACAGTGTTGCAATTGGCGGACGATGCCGACGAACGGACCATCAAGCGAACCTACGCGCGACTGCTGAAAAGCTGCCGCCCGGACGATGATCCCGAAGGGTTCCAGCGTCTGCGCGAAGCCTATGAGGCTGCATTGGGGTACGCACGCTGGCGTGCAGACAACGAAGAGGAACAGCGCGCAACTGCCGTCGTCGAACAGACTGACAGCAACCTCAAGGATCTGGCCGAGCTGATGGATGTCCGTCCCTTGAGCCCTGCTGCGTTCGAGGCACCTGCGCCCAAAGGCGCCTACGATCTGGCCGAGCTGATGGACGTCAGTACGCTCAGCCCCGCGCCCTTTGAAGCGCCAAAACCTGACCCGGTCCACGCGTTGCTCACCGGCCTCAACGCCGACAACCTCGATGAACGCTGGGCCCAGGCCCGGCAACAGGACTGCAGCGACGCCTTCCAGGCCGGCCTGCTGCGCCACTGCTTTGAAGCCCCCGGCGAGCGCAGTGCAATTACCCGTTGGGCGATGCAACATCTGGAATGGCTGACACCCTGGCAACGGGTGGCCATGACGCCATGGCAGCACGATGCACTGACCAGTGAGCTGTTGCAGGAATATCGCCTCAACTTGCAGGAACTGCTGGAGCAAAAGGCCGAGCGCGAGTTCATCACCCAACTGACGCACTACAACGAGCAAGCCTGGCTGCGGGTGTTCGATCAGCAGCAACAGTGGCAACACATTATTCTGCAACTGCTGCACGACACCCAATGGAGCGTGCCGCTGTTTGAACGCGTATGCCAGGCCTTTGGCTGGGACGACCAGAAAGGCGTGTTTGCGGAACCCGCGTGGATGTGGCGCAGCCTGGTGTCGCGTTGCGAGCAGGAAAGCTTTTATATCAGCCTCCAAGACAAAGCCCAGGACACCCGGCGCACCTGCGCCGATGCCCTGGCCGCGCGCTTGTTGCTCACGCCCATGACCGCAACCCAACAGATGCGCATCATCGGCAGGTTTGGCCAAAACGAATGGAACGCTTGCCAGCATCTGGGCGAAACCCTGACCTGGCGTTATCCGCAGTTGATCGAACGCCTGCCCCAAAGCGACCTGTTTTTCTGGCGCAAATTCGTCCCGCGACCGATTTACGTCCATGTGCTTATCCGGCTCTGGGCGATCTTTGCCTTGGCCGCTGTCCTGAACCTCGTTCACGTTGAAACCGAAAAGCTGGACTTCGGGGTCGTACTCATCTTAGTGGTATTGGCGATCTTGCCGGCCGTGGTCTTCTTTCGGATCACGCAGATGTGGGCCGGGATGAGTGCGTCCTTTGTAGCTGCGGACGTGTGGCTGAGCCAGTATTTGATCCCTAAACGCGTCAACCCCAACCAGTATTGGCTGGTGTTACGCCACGGCATCCCGCAATTGGCCATGCTCGCGGTGTGCGGGCTGGCACTGGGCATTCTGGGAGCGATTACGTATGCCGGGATGCTGCTGATCAACCTGCTGCACAGCAAACGCATCGGCCACATGGGTGAGAAAAGCCTGAAATTTCCGTGGCTCAACGGCCTGCATTGGGCCTTCTGGAGCCCGCTGCAAGTGGTATTCCTGGTGGTGATGGTGGCGGTGATCATCGCCGCGCAGCATTACCTGCCAGCGGTGCCATGGTCCCATATCGACCTGCCCAAACAGTAACGAGACGCTTGGGCCTGAGCGTATTGCGCAGGCCCGCAACTTGCGTTCGATCATCGCCCACAACCCGCTCTGCCCCACTTTCACCGTCCCCGCAGCACCCAGCACCATGGCGGCCACCTGCATAACCCCAATAACAACAGGTCCGATACCATGAGCACTTTCCATCCGCGCCAGCTCCTGCTGGCCAGCGTTGTCAGCAGTCTTGCCCTGCCCGCTCTTGCCGAGGAGCACGGCTTTCTCGAAGACGCCAGCGCCAACCTCAACCTGCGTAATTTTTTCTTCAATCGCAACTACACCAACCCGACCAAAACCCAGGGCGGCGCGCAGGAGTGGACGCAAAGTTTCATCCTCGACGCCAAGTCCGGGTTCACTCAAGGCACGGTCGGCTTCGGTGTGGACGTGCTGGGCTTGTACTCGCTCAAGCTCGATGGCGGGCGCGGCACCGGCGGCACGCAGTTGTTGCCGCTGGACCACGACGGCCGCCCGGCCGATGCGTTCGGGCGCCTGGGCGTGGCGTTCAAGGCGCGGTTTTCCAGGACTGAAGTGAAAGTCGGGGAATGGATGCCGGTGCTGCCGATCCTGCGCTCGGACGATGGTCGCTCACTCCCGCAAACCCTGCGCGGCGGGCAGATCACATCAAAGGAAATCGATGGCCTGACCCTGTATGGCGGTCAGTTTCGTGCCAACAGCCCGCGCGACGACAGCAGCATGCGCGACCTGTCGATGACCGGCAAAACCGCGTTCACGTCCGATCGTTTCAACTTCCAGGGCGCCGAATATGCCTTCAACGACAAACGCACCCAAGTCGG
Source organism: Pseudomonas sp. 37 R 15 (assembly GCF_900004865.1). Classification (NCBI taxonomy): domain Bacteria; kingdom Pseudomonadati; phylum Pseudomonadota; class Gammaproteobacteria; order Pseudomonadales; family Pseudomonadaceae; genus Pseudomonas; species Pseudomonas sp. 37 R 15. The sequence continues at coordinate 22,615 of NZ_CVTV01000050.1, forward strand.
GGTGTGGAATGCCCAGCTCAAGGACATCTACAGCCAGCAGTTCGTCAATCTGATCCACAGCCAGCCCGTAGGCGACTGGACCCTGGGCGCCAACCTGGGGTTCTTCTACGGCAAGGACGACGGCAGCGCCCGCGCCGGCAACCTGGACAACAAAACCTGGTCCGGCCTGCTGTCCGCGCGCCACGGTGGCAACACCTTCTACGTCGGCCTGCAAAAACTCACCGGCAACAGCGCCTGGATGCGTGTCAACGGCACCAGCGGCGGCACCCTGGCCAACGACAGCTATAACTCGAGCTACGACAACGCCGAGGAAAAATCCTGGCAGGTTCGCCACGACTACAACTTCGCCGCCCTCGGCGTACCGGGCCTTACCCTGATGAACCGCTATATCAGCGGCAGCAACGTGCACACCGGCACGGTGACCGACGGCAAGGAATGGGGCCGCGAAAGCGAATTGGGCTACACCGTACAAAGCGGCAGCCTGAAAAACCTGACCCTGCGCTGGCGCAACTCCAGCATGCGGCGTGACTACAGCAACAACGAGTTCGATGAAAACCGGTTGATCGTCAGCTACCCGATAAGTCTGCTGTAAACCGGCGCCGCAGTTACTGTATGGTGCGCGCCTGCCGCTGCTGATCGCCCCAGCAGCGGCCTTTCATTCGGGCCCGCGCACAGCATGAAAACCTTCGTCCCAGCAATCGCAGTGTTTGCCCTGGCCCTGAGCCTGGGCGGCTGTATCGGTTCGCCCATTGCCCTGACGCCGCAGACCGAGCAACGCCTGCAAGCCCGGGCGCCGATCCGTTTTCTGCTGACTTTCGATGACGGCCCCAGCGCCTCGGGCTACAACAACCCGAGCCGCTCGGTGGTGGCCGATCTGGCCGATAACCCGGTATCGCCGGGGATCAAGGCGGTGTTCTTTCTACAGACCGAAGCCGCCCGTTCAGGGGGCAGCGCGCGGGGCCGCAAGACCATGGTGCGTGAGCATGCCGCCGGCCATGTCCTGGCCTTCCACACGGCGACGGCGTTTCATACCAATCATCGCTGGCTCAATGACGCCGAGTTGGAACGCACCCTGACCCAGGGCGCCGCGGACATCGCCGCCATCACCGGCACGCCGCCCCTGCTGGTGCGGCCACCGTTCTGGAACTACGACCACCGCACATTCGCCGCCTACCGACGCCACGGCATGCAGGTCCTGCTGACCGACCTGAGTGCCAACGACGGCAAGATCTGGGGCTTCAATGGCAGCCCACGCCGCCGCGCCAACCTGTACCGGCAGCTGTCAGTGGTGCGTGAGCGCATCGCGGCGGGTGAGTTGCCGACGGTGGACGGCGTGGTACCGGTGGTGGTGACCTTCCATGACATCAACCGCTACACCGCACGGCATATGCAGGAGTACCTGCAGATCCTGATGGACAGCGCCCGCATCAACGGCCTGAAGACCGCCGCCACGCCCTTCTACACCGACACCGCCACCCTGCAACGCGCAGCGCTGGCCCGCACGGTCCAGGATATGAACGAGCCGGTGCATCTGCCAGGGGTGTGGAATTGGCTGTGGGACGCCGATGCCCACTAAGCGCCCCGCAACAATTGGATGTGCAGGTATAAATAGATATCAGGAACCCTACATCAATACTTGCCACCAAAGAGGAACGCAACTCTTCATGCCCAGGTAGACAATGATTACCCAACCGCCCTCCCCGCCCATACCAATGACGGATCCCTTACTTTCGCCAACCTTTCAAGCCTCTGGCGCTCCAACGGCGACGATGATTAATATTCCTAGTGTGAGCGACCCTCACGCCAACAACGATCGACGCCTGAGGTTCAACGCAAACTCACGACTCGCCCCAGACCAAAAACCGGTTCATCGGTACAAAGAGAAATACATCAACGCTGAAGTGCTGCGACACGACAAGCATGTAAAAATAAGTCATGAAACAACCATCAACAGCCTGCATAGAAAACCCCACTTAGCCGAAGACTTAGTAGTGGTGATTGAAACAGGCAATGCCAATGACCGTATCAGAATAAAAGACGGTCCCGACCAGAGCATAATCGTCACAGTCAATGATAAACCCTACCAACTCAATAAGATTTACTCCGAAGAAAGCGAAGTCTACAGCCTGCGTATTAAAACAAACGGGGGCGACGACTGTGTGCTTGTCGACGCTGATGTGAAATTCCCCGTAGACATCGACTTAGGGGACGGTAACGATTACGCCCAGGCTGGCTCAGGATATACCACCCTGCGCGGTGGATCAGACAACGATACGCTTAAGCTCGGCAGTGGCCAGGGCATAGCGTTCGGGGGTGACGGCGAGGATCTGATGATCGCCGGTACCGGTAATGGCGTGCTCAGGGGCAATAATGGCAATGACCGCATGCAAGCTGGCGAACGGACTAAGGGGAGTAGTCTGTACATGGACGGAGGAGACGGTCACGACTTCATGATTGTCACCAAGAACACCCTTGATAACCCGACTATTTTACACGGGGGTAAGGGCGAGAACCTTATCGTTACCCACGGCAAGGCCACCGTATACACCGGACGCGATAAAAACATTGTTCGGACGCACAGCGACGACAGCGTAATTTATGCCAAACCCACGGACGAAGTTCATCGTACCCCGGGCTCCACACTGACTCACACGACCTTCAAGGAGGTGGGACACAGTGGGTATACCGTCGAAGGTTCTGAAGAGTTTGTACAGACCGTAAAAGATGATCTTGACTTATTACGTCTCTCGCCGACAGGCAAGCAGATGTTAGCTGAGGCGGACGCGGCAGCGAACCGTAATGATGCTCCGACGCTGATCAAAGAAACCAAAGTCAATAACGGTTCTTATCACTTCAACAGTTTGAAACTGAGAAAACATTTTTCCACGGACAGACCTGATGAAGTAAACCCTAAAGACAAATGGAAGGGACAAAACTTCGGCGGCGTGTTCACCACATACGACCTGGAAGGATTAACTCCAGCCGACTGGGGAGAGGTTACTTACAATCGACCCGGGGATGTCGCGACCGCAGGCGAAATACATTACAACCCCTCCTTTTCGCTCCCTGATGTCAGTGGCCCCATCGTCACGCTGTACCATGAGATGGCCCATGCGTATAACGGAGCCAACGGCAGCATGCTACCCGGGAGAACAAGGGTGCCGCATAAACTCTCCGGTGAACGCGATGTTGAACACCAGGCGGTTGGCTTACCCACCGACGCGCAGCCGTTCAACTTCATCAACAGGCCATCTGCGCAACCCACCACGACCAACCCCAAGCCGTTCACTGAAAACGCATTGAGAGAGGAACTGCAACTGCCCCTCAGAAAAAAATATTAGAAACAGGGCCACCGCCTATCAGGCCGAACCTCGCGACTCCACGCCCAACTCATCCCACACCGATTCGGCCAAGTGGAACGTCGCGTTGGCCGCCGGGATCCCGCAGTAGATCGCGCTCTGCATCAGCACTTCCTTGATCTCGGCGCGGGTCACGCCGTTGCTGGCGGCGGCACGTAAATGCAGCTTCAACTCTTCGGTGCGGTTCATGCCGATCAGCATCGCGATGGTGATCAGGCTGCGGGTGTGACGTGGCAAGCCTGGGCGGGTCCAGATGTCTCCCCACGCATGGCGAGTGATCATTTCCTGAAACTCGCTATTGAACTCGGTCAGGGCATTGAGGCTGCGCTCCACATGGGCGTCGCCCAGCACTTCGCGGCGCACTTGCAGACCCTCGGCATAACGTTGTTTCTCGTCCACGAAAAGCTCCTCAGCGGCCCAGCAGAAATTCAATCACGCGGTCGCTGAACGCAGCGCCGGCTTGCACATTGGACAGATGCGCCGCATAGAACTCGGCGTATTCGGCGCCCTTTACATGGTTCTGGATAAAGTGTCCGCCGGCTGGCGGGGTCACCGCGTCTTCCGTGCCGGCAATCACCAGGGTGGGCACTTTGATCGACGCCAACTGATGACGCAAATCCGCATCGCGCACCGCCGCGCAGTTGGCGGCATACCCTTGGGGCGAAGTGGCCGCAAGCATGGCAGTGATCTGCTCGGCCTGGTGGGGGTTGGCGGCGGTAAAATCGGCGGTGAACCAGCGTGCAATCGAGGCATCACGCAGTGCAACCATCGCCGCCGCGCCATCGCGCAATACCATTTCGATACGCGGGTTCCACACCTCAGGCGTGCCGATCCTGGCGGCGGTGTTGCAGACCACCAGACGATTGAGCCGCGTGCCGGCGTTGATGCCTAACCATTGGCCGATCAACCCGCCCATGGACAGCCCGCAAAAATGCACGCGGTCAATATCAAGCGCATCCAGCAACGCGATCACATCGTGACCCAGTTGTTCGATGCTGTAGGGGCCCTCGGTGACCAGGGATTTGCCATGGCCGCGGGTATCAAAGCGCAGCAGGCGAAAATGCTGGGTGAATGCCGGCACCTGGATGTCCCACATATGCAGGTCAGTGCCCAGGGAGTTGGACAGCACCAGTACCGGTGCATCGGCGGGCCCATCGAGTTGGTAATGCAGTTCGCCCTCGGCGAGTTGTACGAAAGCCACAGTGGTCTCCTTACGCGGTCAATGCAAAGTGTTCAGTCACGGCGCGGCTGACCCAGGCAGGGGCCTGGCCGAGGTAGTTGGCCGGGTCGAGCAGACGGTCCAGTTCGGCCGAGGATAACTCGGCGGTGACCTGCGGCTGATCCGCCAGCACGGCACGCAAATGGCGCTGCTCGGCGACCGCGCGTTTGCAGCACTGCTCCAGCAAGTGGTGCGCGGTTTCACGCCCCAGGCGTTGGGCAAGCACGCTGCTGACAGCTTCGGCCAGCACCAGGCCCTGGGTCAGGTCGAGATTGCGGGCCATGCGCTCGGCATCCACCTCCAGCCCTTCGCTGACCAGCAGCGCCTGTTTCAGTGCCCCCGAGACCAATCGGCAGATCTGCGGCAAGGTTTCCCATTCGGCATGCCACAGCCCCAGGCTGCGTTCGTGCTCCTGGGGCATGGCACTGAACATCGTCGCCACCAGACCGGGCACACGGGTCGCGGCGCTGATCAGCACGGCGGCGCCGACCGGATTGCGCTTGTGCGGCATGGTCGAAGAGCCGCCCTTGCCCGGCGCCGAGGGCTCGAACACTTCCGCCGCTTCGGTTTGCATCAACAGGCTGATGTCGCGGCCCAGCTTGCCAAGGCTGCCGGCGATCAGGCCGAGCACGCTGGCAAACTCCACCAGACGATCACGTTGCGTGTGCCACGGCTGCTCGGGCAAGCTCAGTTGCAACTCGGCGGCCAAGGCTTGCGCCACCGGCATGGCCTGCTCGCCCAGCGCAGCCAGGGTGCCCGACGCACCGCCAAACTGCAGCACCAGCAAACGCGGTTTCAATTCCACCAGGCGCTGGCGACTGCGCGTCACCGCGCCCAGCCAGCCGGCGATCTTCATGCCCAGGGTGACGGGCGTGGCATGCTGCAGCCAGGTGCGCCCGACCAGAGGTGTCGATGCATACCGCTGCGCCTGGGACGCCAATACATCGCCCAGGCGCGCCAGGTCCGCTTCGATCAGCTCCAGCGCGCGGCGCAATTGCACCACCAGGCCGGTGTCCATCACATCCTGGCTGGTTGCCCCCAGATGCACATAACGCTCGGCCCCGGCGTCTTCAGCGGCAATCAACTTGCCCAGCGCCTTGACCAATGGAATCGCCGAGTTGCCCGCCGTGGCAATCGCCACGCTGAGCGTATCCACGTCATACAGCGATGCCAGGCAGGCCTGGGCAATCGGCGCCACGGCGGCCTGCGGGATCAACCCGACCTGGGCCTCGGCCCGGGCCAGCGCGGCCTCGAAATCCAGCATGCCCTGCAATCGGCCCTGGTCACAGAACACTTCAGCCATGCTGTCGGCGGTGAAGTAGGCGTCGAACAGTTGGTTGCTCGTGCGCAGTGTCATAACTCATCCCTTACAAATCGTGATGCAGGTACGCCGCCTGTTTCGGCAGGCGCAAGCTGAACAGGAACGCCACGGCCATCATCGCGGTGACGTACCAGTAAAAGGTGTTTTCCATACCGATGGACTTCAGGCTCAGCGCAACCACTTCCGCCGAACCGCCGAACACCGCGTTGGCCACGGCATACGCCAGGCCCACGCCCAAGGCACGCACCTGGGGTGGGAACATCTCGGCTTTGACCAGGCCACTGATGGAGGTATAGAAGCTGACGATGGCCAGTGCCAGCGTGATCAGCACAAAAGCCAGGAACGGACTGGTCACGGTTTTCAGGGTAAGCAGGATCGGCACCGTGAACAGCGTGCCCAGGCCGGCGAACCAGAGCATGGAATTGCGCCGGCCAATCTTGTCGGCGAGCATGCCGAACAGCGGCTGCATGCACATGTACAGAAACAGCGCGCCGGTCATGATGTAGCTAGCGGTCTTGGCGTGCATGCCGACGGTGTTCACCAGGTATTTCTGCATATAGGTGGTGAACGTATAGAAAATCAGCGAGCCACCGGCGGTGTAGCCCAGCACCGTAATGAACGCTTTGCCGTGGTCACGGAACAGCGCGACGATACTGCCGGCGTCCTTGTCTTCGCGCATTTCCTTGCTGGTGGTTTCCTTGAGGGTGCGGCGCAGCAACAGGGAGATCACCGCCGCAATGGCGCCGATCACGAACGGAATGCGCCAGCCCCAGGCACGCAATTCTTCTTCGGTGAGGATCTGTTGCAGGATCACCACCACCAGCACCGCCAGCAGTTGCCCGCCGATCAGGGTCACGTACTGGAACGAGGCGAAGAAACCGCGCTGGCCCTTGAGCGCCACTTCGCTCATGTAGGTCGCCGTGGTGCCGTATTCGCCCCCCACCGACAACCCCTGGAACAGCCGCGCCACCAGCAGCAGCGCCGGGGCCCAGGCGCCGATATCCTTGTAGGTCGGCAGGAAAGCGATGACCAGGGAACCGGCGCACATCATCAGCACCGAGATCATCATGGAATTCTTGCGGCCATGTTTGTCGGCCACCCGGCCAAACAGCCAGCCGCCGATCGGACGCATCAGGAACCCGGCGGCGAACACGCCGGCGGTGTTGAGCAGTTGGACGGTGGGGTCGTCCGAGGGGAAAAAGGCCGGGGCGAAGTAAATGGCGCAGAAGGCATAGACGTAAAAGTCGAACCATTCGACCAGGTTGCCGGAGGAAGCACCGACAATCGCAAAAATCCGTTTGCTGCGCTCTTCTCCGGTGTAGTGACTGGTTTTTGTGGTCATGGTTTTTTACTCAATGGGAACGGTTATAGCCTAGACATACTTTGCAACAACCGTTTCATGCAAGCAGACTTTTGGGTAGGTGGTGCCTGGGAGGGGCCCATCGGGGGCAAGCCCCCTCCCACATTTTGATTTGTGAATACATTCAAGTGTGGGAGGGGGCTTGCCCCCGATAGGGCCCTACAGCCCACTCAATAATCGAAAAACACCGTTTCCTTATCTGTCCCCTGCAAAACCACATTCCACTGATAAACCCCCGCCGCATCCTGCCTGGCAATCAACGTACCGCGACGCTGCGCCGGCACACACGCCAGCAACGGGTCATCCCCATTCAACGCCTCACCGTCAAAATAAATCCGCGTCAGCAAGTGCTTCACCAACCCACGAGCAAACACCAGCACCACCAGATGCGGCGCCTGGGTCGTGCCTTGAAGCCCCGGCACACTGCCCGGCTTGATCGTGGTAAAGCGAAAGCGCCCTTCGGCATCCACCGGCACGCGGCCAAAGCCTTCGAAGTTGGGATCCAGCGCTTTGTCCTGCTCGTCTTCCGGGTGGTCGTACTTGCCGGCGGCGTTGGCCTGCCAGACCTCAAGCATGGCGTCGTTGACGACATCGCCGTTGCCGTCCACCACCTGCCCGCTGATTGCCACGCGTTCGCCCAGGGTGGCGGCGACCGTCAGGTCTTCGCGGTTCAGCCAGGTCAGGCCGATGTGGTAATACGGCCCGACGGTGTGGGACGTGGTTGCGTAAAGGCTCATCTCATTTCTCCATCGGCGTGGCGTCGCGGCCGCGCAGGACGATGTCCCAGCGGTAGCCGAGGGCATAGGAAGGAATGGTTTTTTCCAGGTCGAAGCTTGCGATCAGGCGTTGCTTGGCGCTGGCGTCCGGCACGCAGTTGTAGATCGGGTCGTATTCGAGCAGCGGGTCGCCGGGGAAATACATTTGCGTGACCAGCCGCGTCAGCACGCTGGGTCCGAACAGCGAAAAGTGAATATGCGCCGGGCGCCAGGCGTTGTGGTGGTTGCCCCACGGGTAGGCGCCAGGCTTGATGGTCTGGAACTGGTACCAGCCCTCGGCGTCGGTGACGGTACGCCCGGTGCCGGTGAAGTTCGGGTCCAGCGGCGCATCGTGCAGGTCGCGCTTGTGGTTGTAGCGACCGGCGGCGTTGGCCTGCCAGATCTCCACAAGGATGCCCGGCACCGGCAGGCCGTTCTCGTCCAGCACCCGCCCGTGAATGATGATGCGTTCGCCCTGGGGCTCACCTTCATGCTGGGCGGTCAGGTCGTTGTCGTTCTTGCTGATGCGCTCGGCGCCGATGGTGGGGCCGGTGATTTCCGACAAGGAATGGGGCAGAAACACCAACGGTTGCGACGGCGAACGCAAGTTCGTCGACTGGTAGGCCGGGTGCAGGTAGTCAGGTTGAGTGCCCGCGTGCGGGCGCCGGTAACCGGGCTTGTCTTTCATGGAGCAAATCCTCTGTTGTTAGACGCGTTCAATCGCCAGGGCCAGGCCTTGGCCCACGCCCACGCACATGGTCGCCAGGCCTTTGCGGCCGCCGGTTTTTTCCAGCTGGTGCAGGGCTGTCAGTACCAGCCGTGCGCCGCTCATGCCCAGTGGGTGACCCAGGGCGATGGCGCCGCCGTTGGGGTTGACCTGCGGCGCGTCATCGGCAATACCCAACTCGCGCAACACCGCCAAGCCTTGGCTGGCGAAGGCTTCGTTGAGTTCGATCACGTCAAAATCAGTGACCGCCAGACCGAGGCGCTCCACCAGCTTGCGCACCGCCGGCACCGGGCCGATCCCCATCACGCGCGGGGCGACGCCGGCACTGGCCATGCCCAATACACGGGCGCGGGCAGTGAGACCGTGTTTCTTCACAGCCTCTGCAGAAGCGAGGATCAGCGCGGCAGCGCCATCGTTGACGCCCGAGGCGTTGCCGGCGGTGACGGTCTTGTCCGGGCCGTTGACCGGTTTGAGTCTGGCCAGAGCGTCCAGGGTGGTGTCCCGTGGATGCTCATCGTGCTCCACCAGGGTTTCGCCTTTTTTATGGGCCACCCGCACCGGCACAATCTCTTCGGCAAAGAAGCCGGCGGCCTGCGCGGCAGCGGTACGTTGCTGGCTGCGCAGGGCAAAGGCATCCTGGTCGGCGCGCGAAACATTGTAGTCGTCGGCGACGTTATCGGCGGTCTGCGGCATCGCGTCGACGCCGTATTGGGCTTTCATCAAGGGGTTGATAAAACGCCAGCCGATGGTGGTGTCTTCGAGCTTCATGGTGCGTGAAAACGCCGCATCGGCCTTGCCCATCACGAACGGCGCACGGGACATCGATTCGACGCCGCCGGCAATCGCCAGCTCCATTTCGCCGCTGGCAATCGCGCGAAAGGCGGTACCGACGGCGTCCATGCCCGAGGCGCACAAGCGGTTGAGGGTCACACCGGGAATACTCTGCGGCAGACCCGCCAGCAACAGCGCCATGCGTGCCACGTTACGGTTGTCTTCGCCGGCCTGGTTGGCACAGCCGAGGAACACTTCATCCACGGCGCTCCACTCCACCGTTGGGTTGCGTTCCATCAGCGCCTTGATCGGCAAGGCCGCCAGGTCATCGGCGCGCACCGTGGACAAGCCACCGCCGAAGCGGCCGATGGGGGTGCGAATGGCGTCACAGATAAAGACATCGCGCATCAGGCTTCTCCCGGTGCTTGGCCATGGGCGGCGGCGGTGCGTGCTTCGAGGTCACGCAGGGCGCTCAGCTCCACCTCAGTCGGTTCGGCGGTCACCTCGATCTGGTCGGCAAAACGAACGGCCCAGCCGGTCGCCGCCACCACTTGCTCGCGGGTCACCCCAGGGTGCAACGCAGTGACCACGAACTCATGGCTGCCCGCTTGCGGCTCCATGATGCACAGGTCGGTAATGATGCCGACCGGACCGGCGCCCGGCAGCCCCAGGCGTTTGCGTGAATCGCCGCCTTCGCCGTGGCCGACCGAGGTGATGAAGTCCAGCTTGTCGACAAACGAACGGGACGACTGTTTAAGGATGATCAATACGCTCTTGGCGGAACCGGCAATTTCCGGCGCGCCGCCGGCACCCGGCAAACGCACCTTGGGCTGGTGATAATCGCCGACCACGGTGGTGTTGATGTTGCCGAAACGGTCGACCTGAGCCGCGCCGAGAAAGCCGACGTCGATGCGCCCGCCCTGCAGCCAGTAGCGGAAGATCTCACCGGTGGGCACCACGGTATCGGCGGTTTCCGCCAACTCACCGTCGCCGATGGACAGCGGCAGCACCGATGGCTTGGCGCCAATCGGGCCGGACTCGTAGATCAGCACCACGTCAGGCGACGAGGTCAGGCGCGCCAGGTTGGCTGCCTTGGACGGCAGGCCGATGCCGACGAAGCACACCGAGCCATTCTTGAGGCGGCGCGCGGCGGCGACGGTCATCATTTCATTCGTGGAGTAAGTCATTACTTGGCCTCCTGCGCGGTGGCCAACCTGGCCTGGAATTCACTGAAATCGGCGGTGCCGTGGATGTATTCGTCGATCCAGGCGGTAAAGGTCCCACGGTCGCGGGCAATCGGGTCCCACGCCTGGTAGAAACGGTTGTCGCGTTCGTTATAGCCGTGGGCGTAGGACGGATGCGCGCCACCGGGCACATGGCACACGGCGGTCAGGGCCCAGGTCGGCAATACGCAGCTGTTCATCGGCGCGTTCAGGTCATCGACGATTTCCTCGACGGTGACGATGCAGCGCTTGGCCGCCAGGGCCGCTTCCTTCTGCACGCCGAGAATGCCCCACAGCAGCACGTTGCCCTTGCGGTCGGCCTTCTGCGCGTGGATCACCGTCACATCCGGGCGTACCGACGGGACGGCCGCCAGCACCTCGCCAGTAAACGGGCACGTGACGGTCTTGATCAGCGGGTTGACCTTGGGCAAGTCGGAACCGGCGTAGGCACGCAGCACCGCAAACGGCAGGCCGGAGGCGCCGGCGACGTAGGCGTTGGCCAGGTCGGCATGGCTGTGTTCTTCGATCTCCAGTGGCTGCGGCCAGTGTTTTTCCACGGCGTCGCGCAGACGATGCAGGGAGCCCACGCCCGGGTTGCCGCCCCAGGAGAAAATCAACTTGCGCGCACAGCCGGCGCCGATCAACTGGTCGTAGATCAGGTCAGGCGTCATGCGCACCAGCGTCAGGTCTTTCTTGCCCTGACGAATGATTTCATGACCTGCGGCCGTGGGGATCAGGTGAGTGAAGCCTTCGAGGGCGACGGTGTCGCCGTCGTTCACGAAGCGCTTGACCGCATCACGCAGGGTGAGAATTTCAGCCATGGGGTTGGGCTCCCGGTGTTGATCGAAAAAGGCGCTGAGGGGGGCGCCGAAGTGCTTGAAGATTAAGCCGGGGGGATGGGCCGAACAATCCGATAATCGACTCAGTGTTCGATTATCGAACGAATTGTTGCGGGGCTGACTCTTGGGCGCAGATGATCCAATGTGGGAGGGGGCTTGCCCCCGATGGCGGTGTATCAGTCAGCAATTATCAAGCTGACCCACCGTAATCGGGGGCAAGCCCCCTCCCACATTTTCGCCAGACGTCAGGTCGCGTCGGCGTGACTGACCATGCCCTTGATCAGCACCGCTGCCGTGGCCAACCCCGCCGGAATCACCAGCGCCGTCAGTACCTGCTCGAAGTTCCAGCCCAGTCCCAGCAAGGTAGCGCCCATCCACGCACCGAGAATGGCACCGAAACGGCCGATGCCGAGCATCCACGACACGCCGGTGGCGCGGCCCTGGGTGGGGTAGAAGCGCGCAGCCAGCGAAGGCATCGCCGATTGCGCACCGTTGACGCACATCCCGGCAATCAGCACCAGAGTCGCCAATAGCGTGATATTGCCCAGGCTCTGCCCGACCGCGTAGGCAAATACCCCCGCCAACAGGTAGAAGATGCCAATCACTTTGTGCGGGTTGAACCGGTCCATCGCCCAGCCCACGCCGACGGCGCTCAATACGCCGCCAAACTGGAACAAGGCGCCGATAAAGGCGGCCTGCTCCATGCTGGCGCCACTGTCGCGCATCAGGGTTGGCAGCCAGCTGGTGAGCAGGTAAACAATCACCAGGCCCATGAAATAGGTGAGCCACAGCAACAGCGTGCCGGCGCTGTAGGTGCCGGAAAAAATCACCGCGAACACGTTGCGCGCCTTGACGGTCTTTTGTTCCGGCACGCTGAAGTGAGTGGCCTGGGCGACAATGCCGGGTTCAATCGGTGACAGGGCCTTGCGTACCTTGTCAGTGCCACGGTTGCGCACCACCAGGTAACGCGCCGACTCCGGCAACCACACCAGCAGCACCGCGCCCAGGATCAACGGCAGGATGCCACCGATCAGCAACAGGCTGTGCCAGCCGAAGGCCGGGATCAACTTGGCCGAGATAAACCCGCCACCGGCCATGCCCAGGTTGAAGCCACAGAACATGCTGGTCACCAACAGCGACTTGTGCCGCTCGGGGGTGTATTCGGAGAGCAGCGTGGTGGCGTTGGGCATGCCGGCGCCCAGCCCCAGGCCCGTCAGGAAACGCAACACCAGCAGTTGGTCGACATTGCTGCTGTAGGCCGAAGCCAGGCTGAAGGCACCGAACACCAGCACCGCACCTACCAGCACCACTTTGCGCCCGAAGCGGTCGGCCAGCGGGCCGGAACCCAGCGCGCCGAACACCATGCCGATCAACGCGGCGCTCATCACCGGGCCGAGGCTGGCGCGGTCGATGCCCCAGTCCTGGGACAGCGCGGGTGCGATAAAGCCCATGGCGGCGGTGTCGAGGCCGTCGAGGAAGACAATCAGGAAGCACAGGATCACCACACGCCATTGGTAACGAGACAACGGCTGGGTATTGATGAAGGACTGCACGTCCAGGGTAGAACCGACAGATGGCTGATTCATTATTTTTATTCCACACCGATGGCGGGCCAGCGACCTGGGGTCGCCATTATTATTGGAGCGCGCCCTGAAGCGCTGCCGCACATTAATAAGTCAGGGGAAACAGCGTCAATTGATCACGCCGGGTTCTGTGCGGTCACCGAACACTCAGGCAAACAGTTGCATGCTCAGCTCGCGACTGGCGCTGAGCATGCTCGGCAGGAAACGCTGCTCCAACTCGCTGCGGCTGACCCGCCCGGCATGGGTACTGACATTGAGCGCGGCCAGCACCTGGCCCGAGGCGTCGTAAACCGGTACGGCAATTGAACGCAGGCCCTGCTCCAGCTCCTGATCGACGATGCACCAGCCCTGCTGACGCACTTGTTGCAGGCATTCGAACAACGCTTCGGGCGTGGTCAAGGTGCGACTGGTCTTGGTTTGCAGATCGGCGTGGTCAAGGTAATCCTGCAACGAGGCATCATCCAGGGCAGCAAGCAGAATGCGGCCCATGGAGGTGCAGTACGCCGGCAAGCGTCCACCCACGGACAGGTCAACGGAAATCAGGCGCTGAGTGGTGGCCGAACGGGCGATATAAAGAATGTCGTCGCCTTCAAGGGTCGCCATATTGCAGGCTTCGTGAAGCTGTTCGCTCATGCGGTCCAGATAAGGCTGGGCCGACACGGCCAAAGGGGTCGACGATAAATAGGCGTGGCCAAGGGTCAGCACCTTGGGCAGCAACGAGTAGGTACGGCCATCGGTGGTGGCATACCCCAGCTTGATCAAGGTATGCAGGCAGCGGCGCACGGCGGCACGCGGAATTTCGGTGCGATGGCTGATCTGGGCGATGGTCAGGTGACGCTTGCGCTCCTGAAACGCCTGCACCACGGCCAGGCCACGGGCCAGGGAGGTCATGAAGTCCGGATCACCCGTGAACGCCTGGATGCGCTTGGCGGGTGATGCCACGATCGGCGGCGCCACTGACGCGAAGGAGTTGCGCAATTGATCGTTCATTTCCAGGGATCCTTTTTCTTGTTTTCAACCACAGAAGGGCTGGCTGCTATTACTAGCTGCACGCTTAGCGATGCACAAGGCAAGGGCGGCAACATTGGGCGATTATCGGACGATCATTCGATTATCGCAATTCTCGGCTGCCAAGCCTGCCGCAGCGCGTTGCTCGGTAAAAAACGGCTGCCTGAGGTATATGTTCAGCCGACACTTAGGTTGTGATGTAACAAAACTCGCACATGAAGTTGAGGCTTTTTAACTTTATGCCGATAGCGTTCTTCAAATGCGTCGCTATAATGCAGCCTGTACAGAGGTCAGCCCAATTCAGCTATTGGGATCGGAGCTCGCCCGGCGCCGCATTCCGTGCGCATGGTCGATTAAAGCAGTGGATTGAAAAAGCGATCTCAGGTCCCTACTTAAACTTGGACAGGGCGTCTGTTCAAGTAGGTATACCCGCGGCGCCTTCTGGCTTGAAGTTGTACCCTTATTAAACCCAACTCAATTAGGTAACACTGTGACGAAAGATGAACTGCGCGCGGAACTTGAGCGCCAGGAGCAACGTTACAAGGACGTTTACGGCGGGGAAGTCACCACCTACGCCGCCCAGCCTGAGCCGGAACGTAAGCCATGGCGCAAGCGCGCCAGCCTGCTGGACCAGGCATTCGCCCAGGAAATCCAGAAGATCGAGCAGGAACTCAAAGCCGAAGAGCCCTAGGGCTGTGCGTTGAGCCTCCAGGCTTTACCGTCTGTGCCGGCCATCGCCTGCGAAGGGCATCGCCCTTCAAAGCCACTGGTCGGCGCCCTACTGCTGCTAACGAAATTTCATACAAATGTTTCACACATGACATTTTCGTGTCGAAACCGCGTTTTTTCGCGCCCGGGCTTTACAAATCAACCACTTGCCAAAGCCCCGAAAACCCTGGGATGCGCCTGCACAGCCCGGTTTTTTTCAAGCTAGATTGTTACCGATGAGCAGCTAATGCATCGATTACTGAGGTTTTCTGGCATAATCGCGCCCCCTTACGACCGGGTCAGAAAACCTTCATGATCGATTTATTCAGCGGACTGGATGCTTGGGTTCTAGTGAGCCTGTTGCTCGCCCTGGCCTTTGTCCTCGCCTTCGAGTTCATCAATGGCTTTCATGACACCGCTAACGCGGTGGCCACAGTCATCTATACCAAAGCCATGCCGCCGCACCTGGCGGTGTTCTTCTCCGGGGTGTTCAACTTCCTTGGCGTGTTGCTCGGCGGTGTAGGTGTCGCCTACGCCATCGTGCATCTGCTGCCGGTGGAATTGCTGATCAATGTGAACACCGGCCATGGTTTGGCAATGGTCTTCTCATTGTTGGCGGCGGCAATCACCTGGAACCTGGGCACCTGGTACTTCGGTATCCCCGCCTCCAGCTCCCACACGCTGATCGGCTCGATCCTCGGTGTGGGCCTGGCCAACGCCCTGATCAACGATATTCCCCTGGCTGACGGTGTGAACTGGCAGAAAGCGATCGATATCGGTGCGTCCCTGGTGTTCTCGCCGATGGCCGGCTTTCTCGTCGCAGCCCTGGTGCTGATCGGCCTGAAGTGGTGGCGCCCGCTGTCGAAGATGCACAAGACCCCGGACCAGCGCCGCAAGCTTGACGACAAGAAGCACCCGCCGTTCTGGAACCGCCTGGTGCTGGTGATTTCGGCCATGGCTGTCAGCTTCGTGCACGGCTCCAACGATGGGCAAAAAGGCATCGGCCTGATCATGCTCGTGCTGATCGGTATCGTGCCGGCGCAGTTCGTGCTCGACCTGGGCAGCACCACCTACCAGATCGAACGTACCCGCGACGCCACCGTGCATTTGAGCCAGTTCTACCAGCGCAACAATGCCACCCTCGGCGAGTTCCTGGCCCTGGGCAAAAGCGTGAAAGACGATCTGCCGGGCAAGTTCCAATGCAACCCGCAGCAGACCGAGCCGACTATCAACGCGCTCGTTGATACGCTCAAAGGTGTTTCCGACTACCACGCGTTGAGTGCCGACCAGCGCATTGAAGTACGTCGTTACCTGCTCTGCCTGGACGATACCGCCAAGAAAGTCGGCAAGCTGCCTGGCCTGGATGCGCGTGAAAAGTCCGACCTCGACAAGCTGCGCAAGGACCTGACCGCTACGACCGAGTACGCACCGTTCTGGGTGATTCTCGCGGTCGCACTGGCCCTGGGCCTGGGCACCATGGTCGGCTGGAAGCGCGTGGTGCTGACCATCGGTGAGAAGATCGGCAAGCAAGGCATGACCTATGCCCAAGGCATGTCGGCACAGATCACCACGGCCACCATGATCGGCTTTGCCAATATCTTCGCCCTGCCGGTGTCCACCACCCACGTGTTGTCTTCTGGCGTGGCCGGTACCATGGTCGCTAACAAAAGCGGTCTGCAAGGCGGTACGGTCAAGACTATCCTGATGGCCTGGGTGTTGACCTTGCCGGCAACCGTAGGCCTCTCGGCCGGGTTGTTCTGGCTGGCGTCCTGGGCGCTGGGCAGCTGATTAGTCGCCTGCAATAAAAAAGGTGCGATTCGCGAGAATCGCACCTTTTTTTATGGCCTGATGATCGTTCCCACGCCCTGCATGGGAATGATCGGCCAACGATCGGCCAAAAAAAAGGGCGACCGAAGTCGCCCAAAATGCCTTGCGTGCCCTGTAATCCGGAAAAACCTAGGGTTTTTTACGCTTGTTTGCGTCTTTCCAGATAAAAAATCCAAATCCTACAAAAAACAGCACCATGAGGCTTACGGTCAGCACTCCGGCAAATACCACATTATCGATAAACATGACCGGCCTCCTGCACTTGCCCTGTTGCGATAGGGCTAAGTTAATGGAGAAGGCGCAATGGAAAATTGACGGGGATCAATGTCGCCCGCGACGGGGCGTAAAGAAGGGCAATAACTGACCTGGATCAATCCAGGCAAGTTGATTCAACGTTTTTTCGGCTTGTTCTTCGACTTCTTCTTGGCTTTACCCAGGGGCATCGCCTGTTCAAACGCCTGGCGCACTTCGTTCAGGCGTTTGTCATTGAGGTCGTGCACGCGCTTGGCGCGTTCGGCATTCAGGTCGATCAGCTTGTCGTCGTCACTCATGGCTTGGCTTACGTTATGGCGGGAGTGCCCAATAATGCGGTCTCCCGCGCCCGACGGCAAATCAGCGGGCGACAAAAGGCAGGGCATCGACCAGAATCGGCACTTTCCTTCCTCCCCAGGAGACGCAACCCGGTGGCACTGCACAAGGACCTTCCTCCGTTGCTGGCCCTGCGCGCCTTTGAGGCTGTGGCGCGGCACTTGAGCTTTATCAAGGCGGCAAATGAGTTGTCGGTGACCCAGAGCGCCCTGAGCCACCAGGTGCAGAAACTTGAGCAACACTTGGGCAAACCGCTGTTTATCCGGCGCACACGTGCGATAGATCTAACGGTGGACGGCCAGCATTACTACAACGAAATCCGCCCGGCCCTTGATGCCATTGCAACCGCCACCCGCCACCAAAAAGAAGTTCCCGGCCCGAGCCTGTTGCGCGTCGGCTTGCTGGCGTCCTTTGCCACGCTGTGGTTGGCGCCGCGTCTGGCCGGGTTTCTCGATCGCTACCCGCATATCCAGGTTGAATTGCTGCCCGCCATTCAATTGGCCAACGTCGCCGGTGCCGAGGTTGACCTGGCCATCCGTTACGGCAAGGGCGACTGGCCCGACGTGCACGCCACGCGACTGATGACCGAAACCCTGTCACCGGTATGCAGCCCGGCCTTCAAGGCCGGCCAATCGCAGGATAGCCCGCTGTTGATGGCCACCTCACACCGCCCGTTCGAGTGGACGGATTGGTCGCAGCATTATCAGGTCGACCTTGAGCGCCACCCTCGCGTGATGCTGCATGACTACAACATCGTGGTCGAAGCCACCGTGGCCGGCCAGGGAATCGCCATGGGCCGCCATCGCCTGATCCAGCGCAAGCTTCGCGACGGCAGCCTGGTGGAGGCGTTCGACTGGCCGCCGTACCACAGTGAGATCGGCTACTGGCTGATCACGCCCCACAGTCCGCTGAGCGAAGCGGCGACATGTTTCAGTCAGTGGCTGCAGGCAACCTGCGCCGACGCATGATTTTTTTAGATGCGTCGGTTGAGATCTATCCGTTTGTCGGCCACCGGTGCAGCCAACATGCTGGAACCTCACCCCTCAAGAGGTTGCATGATGAGCGACTCCATCCGTCAACGCGTTCACGCCCTTGGCCTGACACTGCCGACTGCCAGCCAACCGGCGGCCAACTACATCAACCATGTCGTCAGCGGGAACCAACTCTTCATTTCCGGGCAGATTCCCCTGCTCGATGGCACGCCCGCCTACGTCGGTCGCGTGGGCGACACGCTGGATGATCAACAAGGCGCGCAGGCGGCAGAACTCGCGGCGCTGGGCCTGCTCGGGCAACTGAGCGATGCCCTGGGCGATGACCTGTCGCGCGTGGTGCGCATCGTGAGGCTGGGGGTATTCATCGCCTGCAACGCCGATTTCCAGCGCCACAGCGTGATCGCCAATGGCGCGTCGAACCTGCTGGTCAACGCCCTCGGTGACAAAGGCCAGCATGTGCGCACCGCTGTCGGCGTGAGCAGTTTGCCAGCAGGCGTGGCCGTGGAGGTTGACGCCATTTTCGAGTTGCAACCGTGACCCCGCTGGACATCCGACAGCTGCGAGCGGCCACGCCTGGCTGCCGGGCCGGCATCGTGCACTTCAATCATGCCGGCGCTTCTCTGCCCAGCCAGGCCACCCTCGACGCCATCGTCGCGCAACTGCAACGCGAAGCCCAGGACGGTCCGATGGAAGCTGGCGAGCATGGCGCTCTGCTGGTGGAGCAGGCCCGTCGCGCCGCCGGGCAATTGCTCAATGCGCCTGCGCCTTCCATTGCCTTCGCCAGCAGTGGCTCGACGGCGTGGAACCTGGCGTTCCAGGCCCTGGGACCGTGGCAGCCGGGTGACCGCATCCTGGTGGGCCGGCATGAATGGGGCGGTAACCTGGCGAGCATGGCCATGGCCGTGCAAGCAGGTGCTCGAATCGACGTCATCCCCTGCGATGCGGCCGGCGCAGTGTGCCCGGTGGCACTGGAGGCGATGATTGACGCCGACGTGAAGTTGATCAACCTCACCTGGCTACCGGCCAACGGTGGGCTGATCAACCCTGCCCAGGCCATCGGCGAAGTGGCGCGGCGTCACGCCATCCCCTACTTTATCGACGCCGGACAGGCGCTCGGCCAGGTGCCTGTGGATGTGCAGGCGCTGCACTGCGATGTGCTCAAGTGCGCCGGCCGCAAGCACCTGCGCGGGCCACGGGGCACAGCACTGTTGTATGTAAGGCCGGCGTTTTTGCAGCGCCTGAATCCTGCCCAGCGCGATGTGTTTTCAGCCCCCTGGACCGCCGCCGGTTTCGATTTGCGCAACGACGCGCGGCGCTTCGAGACCAGCGAAGCGTCCTTTGCCTTGCTGGCCGGACTCGGCAATGCCTTGCAGGAGATCAACCAACTGGGGATAGAAGCGGTATGGGAAAGCGTCTCGCGCACCAGCGCGCGAATCCGCGAAGGGCTGCGCCAGATCCCGGGGCTTTCCTTGCATGACGTGGGCACGCTTCAGTCCGGACTGATCGCCTTCAACCTGAGCGGTTGGGACGCCTTCGAACTCAAGCAGCGCCTGGGCTTGCAGCGCATCAACATCGGCGCCAACGGTGTGGCCTACACACCGCTGGACATGCAGGCGCGCGGGTTGAACAGCATTGCGCGAATCTCCGTCAGCCCATTCAACGACGACCGGGACTGCGAGTTACTGCTGGGGGCCTTGCGAGCACTGCGCGACTAAACCTCGATGTCTACCCACAAGCCCTGGCGCGGTGCGTCTTCAATCAGCGGCGCCACGGGAACGGTGTTGTCGGCGTTGAGCAGATCGCCGGGAATCGGCAGGTGCTGCTCAGGGTCGTCGCCGGCTTCACGCTGACGTTTTTGCTGCTCTTGCTGGCGGCGTTGTTCTTCGCGCAGCAGAAAGGTCGATTGCTCCGCATCGCCCTTTTTCAGGTCGATGGTGCTCTCGTTGGAGCCCGGTTGAACCGGCACAACGGGCGGGATATCCGGCTTCTGGCGCACCGGATCGAGTTGCGACGTGACCGGCACGACACTGACGGGCAGCATGGGTGGCAACATAATCTTGATTCTCCTGATCAACAGGCTGTCGGCGCGCCTCAGGGCGACTTGAGCGTTCGCTCGCCAAGCTGTGACCCAGTCGACAGTTGTGAGTGCCCGCCACCCGTCGATTTAGCCGGCGGGCGTGCACACCAACCCAGTAGTTTTCGTCAGAGTCCTTGGGCGTGGGGCCTTGTTCCGTTAAGATAGTCGGCTTTTTCACGGCGGGAGTCAGGCAGCATGGCGCAGCAGTATCAACCGGGGCAACGCTGGATTAGTGACAGCGAAGCAGAGCTGGGGTTAGGCACCGTTCTGGCACAGGACGGCCGCTTGTTGACCGTGCTCTATCCGGCCACTGGCGACACTCGCCAGTATGCGCTACGGAATGCGCCCCTCACCCGCGTGAGGTTTTCGCCGGGTGACAGCATCACCCATTTCGAAGGCTGGAAAATGACCGTACAGGAAGTCGATGACGTCGACGGCCTGCTGGTCTACCACGGCCTCAACGGGCAGAACGAGCAGGTCACCCTGCCGGAAACCCAGCTGTCCAACTTCATCCAGTTCCGCCTCGCCAGCGACCGCCTGTTCGCCGGGCAGATCGACCCGCTGGCCTGGTTCTCGCTGCGCTACCACACCCTGGAACACACCAGCCGCCAGCTGCAGTCTTCGCTGTGGGGCCTGGGCGGCGTGCGTGCGCAACCCATCGCGCACCAACTGCACATCGCCCGCGAAGTCGCCGACCGTATCGCACCACGGGTATTGCTGGCCGACGAAGTGGGCCTGGGCAAGACCATCGAAGCGGGCCTGGTGATCCATCGCCAGTTGCTCTCGGGCCGTGCCAGCCGCGTGCTGATCCTGGTCCCGGAAAACCTGCAGCACCAGTGGCTGGTGGAAATGCGCCGCCGCTTCAACCTGCAGGTTGCACTGTTTGACGAAGAACGCTTTATCGAAAGCGATGCCACCAACCCGTTCGAAGATACTCAGCTGGCGCTGGTCGCCCTGGAATGGCTGGTGGACGACGAGAAGGCCCAGGACGCGCTGTTCGCTGCCGGTTGGGACCTGCTGGTGGTCGACGAAGCCCACCATCTGGTGTGGCACGAAGACAAGGCCAGCGCCGAGTACTCGCTGGTCGAGCAACTGGCCGAAGTGATTCCCGGCGTGCTGCTGCTCACCGCCACCCCGGAACAACTGGGCCAGGACAGCCACTTCGCGCGCCTGCGCCTGCTCGACCCGAACCGCTTCCACGACCTGCACGCCTTCCGCGCCGAGAGCGAGAACTACCGCCCGGTGGCCGAAGCCGTGCAGGAGCTGCTGGACAAGGGCCGTTTGTCGCCTGCCGCGCACAAGACCATCCAGGGTTTCCTTGGTAACGAAGGCGAAGCCTTGCTGACCGCCGTCAACGATGGCGACACCGAAGCCAGCGCGCGCCTGGTGCGTGAGCTGCTCGACCGCCACGGCACCGGCCGCGTGCTGTTTCGCAACACCCGCGCCGCCGTACAAGGCTTCCCGGAGCGCAAGCTGCACGCCTACCCGCTGCCGAACCCGGACGAATACATGGAGTTGCCGCTGGGCGAACACGCCGAGCTGTACCCGGAAGTCAGCTTCCAGGCACAACCGGACATCGAGGAAGAGCACCGCTGGTGGCGCTTCGACCCGCGTGTCGAGTGGCTGATCGATCAGCTGAAAATGCTCAAGCGCACCAAGGTCCTGGTGATCTGCGCTCACGCCGAAACCGCCATGGACCTGGAAGACGCACTGCGCGTACGCTCCGGCATTCCGGCCACGGTGTTCCACGAAGGCATGAACATCCTCGAACGCGACCGCGCCGCAGCGTACTTCGCCGATGAAGAATTTGGCGCCCAGGTACTGATCTGTTCGGAAATCGGCAGTGAAGGCCGCAACTTCCAGTTCTCCCACCACCTGGTGCTGTTCGACCTGCCGTCCCACCCCGACCTGCTGGAACAGCGCATCGGCCGTCTGGACCGGATCGGCCAGAAACACGTGATCGAACTGCACGTGCCGTACCTGGAAACCAGCCCGCAAGAGCGTCTGTTCCAGTGGTACCACGAAGCCCTGAACGCGTTCCTCAATACCTGCCCGACCGGCAACGCCTTGCAGCATCAGTTCGGCCCACGCCTGCTGCCGCTGCTGGAAAACGCCGACGACGGGCAATGGCAGGCCCTGATCGACGAAGCCCGCGCCGAGCGCGAGCGCCTGGAACAGGAGCTGCACACCGGCCGCGACCGTTTGCTGGAACTCAACTCCGGCGGCGCGGGTGAAGGTGATGCGCTGGTCGAGGACATCCTCGAGCAGGACGACCAGTTCGCCCTGCCGATCTACATGGAAACCCTGTTCGACGCCTTCGGCATCGACAGCGAAGACCATTCGGAAAACGCACTGGTCCTCAAGCCCAGCGAAAAGATGCTCGACGCCAGCTTCCCCCTGGGCGACGACGAAGGTGTAACCATCACCTACGACCGCAACCAGGCGTTGTCGCGTGAAGACATGCAGTTCATCACATGGGAACACCCGATGGTGCAAGGCGGCATGGACCTGGTGCTGTCCGGCTCCATGGGCAATACCGCCGTGGCGCTGATCAAGAACAAGGCGCTCAAGCCGGGAACCGTCTTGCTGGAACTGCTGTATGTCAGCGAAGTGGTTGCCCCGCGCTCGCTGCAACTGGGCCGCTACCTGCCACCGGCGGCCCTGCGCTGCCTGCTGGATGCCAACGGCAATGACCTGTCCGGCCGCGTGTCGTTCGTGACCTTGAACGACCAGTTGGAAAGCGTGCCGCGGGCCAGCGCCAACAAATTCGTGCAGGCCCAGCGCGACCAGTTGACGCCGCGCATCAACGCCGGCGAAGAGAAGATCGCCCCGCGTCACGCCGAGCGCGTGGCCGAGGCCAAGCGTCGCCTGGCGGCCGACACCGACGAAGAGCTGGCGCGTTTGACCGCGCTGCAGGCGGTCAACCCGACCGTACGCGACAGCGAGTTGGTGGCCCTGCGCAACCAGCGCGAGCAAGGCCTGGCCATGCTCGACAAGGCGGCGTTGCGACTGGAAGCGATTCGAGTGCTGGTGGCGGGTTGATCACTGCCTGCTGAAAAAGAGAGGCCCGCACACACTGCGGGCCTTTTTTATAAGCCTTCAGGGCCTCATCGGGGCGTAGGTATCTACACAACTTTGGCGTGAGGCCGAACGTGTGGCGAGGGAGCTTGCTCCTCGCTGGGCCCGGCAGCCTATGACTATCTTACTGATACCCCACAAATCCAAATGTGGGAGGGGGCTTGCCCCCGATGGCGGCCTCTGGGCCGACCAGGATGCTGGATTGGAACGAGTACATATCCGTTTCTGCGTAACGG
>NZ_CVTV01000050.1:46335-53642 GCF_900004865.1 Pseudomonas sp. 37 R 15
CTGCGTTCGGCCAGCGTGGTTTAACGGGGCGCCTGAGATCAAAAGCAGATCAAGATCAAGATCAAGGGCGACTCGCTTCGCATCGTGGTTACCGTCGACCGCTACAGAGTCGTGTAGATACCTATGCCCATCGGGGGCAAGCCCCCTCCCACACTTGACTGTGTTCACAAATCAAAATGTGGGGGGAGCCCGATAGACTCACCTCGGTCTCAAGCTGTCGCCGCCGCAGCCGGCACCTCCACCGCACTCAACCCCTCCTTCATCCGCTTGGCATCACGCACAAAACTGCGCGAAGCCTGGAACAGAAACAGCATGGTCAGAAACAACGCCACCGGAATCAGGTACATGGCGTCATGCAACCCCACCGCCTTATAAGCCTCGGTCATCTGCTCCGCCCCCGCCGCGTACATCGCCGCATGGGCAAAGTGATCAGACAGCCCGCCCACCACGATCGGCCCCATCCCCCCACCCAGCAGATACAGCCCGGCAAAGAACAACGCCATCGCCGTGGCCCGCAGGCGCGGTTCAACCACGTCCTGGATCGCGGTGTACACGCAGGTATAGAAGTTGTACGCAAACAGCCAGCCCACGCTGAACAGCAGGACGAACACCCCGATCTCGATACGCCCGGCATGCAGTGCCCAGGCGGTGGTGACCGTGGAGATGATCAGGCTGCACGCGGCGAACAGCAGCCGGCCATTGGCGACCCGCTGGTGGATCTTGTCGGCAATCCAGCCGCCCAGGGTCAGGCCCACCAGACCGGTCAGGCCGACGATCACACCGGTGGCCACCGCCGCCTCCTGCAAAGGCATCAGGAAGTAACGTTGCAGCATCGGCACCAGGAATGAATTGCACGCATAGGTAGCGAAGTTGAAGCACAGTCCGGCCAGCACCAGCCACAGGAAAGTCGGCACCGCCAGTACACGGCGGATCGGGCGGTCGACGCGCGCCTGGGACACTTGCACCGATTCGGCAGCGCCGCGTTTGGGCTCTTTGATGTAGAACATGAACACCGCGAGGATCAGCCCCGGCACGGCAGCAATAAAGAACGGCGCACGCCAGCTGTCGAACGCCTTGACCATCGCGCCGATGGTGAAAAATGCCAGCAACAAGCCCAGCGGCAGGCCGAGCATGAAGATCCCCATGGCGCGTGCGCGGCGGTGGGCGGGAAACAGATCGCCGATCAACGAATTGGCGGCGGGGGCATAGCTGGCTTCCCCGATGCCAATGCCCATGCGCACCAACAGGAAGCTCCAGAAACTGCCAACCAGGCCATTGATCGCCGTCAGCCCGCTCCAGGCAAACAGGCCCCAGCCCATCAGTTTGCTGCGCGAACCCGTGTCGGCCAGGCGCCCCAGCGGCAGCCCGGCGATGGCATAAACGATGGTGAAAGAGGTACCGATGATGCCGAGCTGGAAGTCGCTCAGATGCCACTCCATGCGGATCGGCTCGATGATGATCGCGGGAATGGTGCGGTCGAAGAAGTTGAACAGGTTGGCGAGGAACAGCAGGAACAGAATGCGCCAGGCATTCGCCGCTTGGGTCGAGTTCTGCATGGGTCCGTCTCTTTATTGTTATGAGAGCTGCGATGCCCACTGCATCCTGCTCAGGTTGCTGCAACATAGTCAGGCTGGCGGCGCTTGTCTGTAATGATTCGTAAAGCTGATAGGGCGTGATATCCCCGAAACTACGGGATTTTCCCTACGAAAATATATATAGGCGCCCCCCTTCCCAACGGCCATGACCCGGATAGAATGGCGAGCCTTCCCGCAGTCCCCCCTTACCTACCCTAATCGATGACGCCCATGTCCGAAGCCAGTCCGTGTCTGAGTTGCGGTGCCTGCTGTTCACACTTCCGTGTGTCTTTCTTCTGGGGCGAATGCGCCTCATCGGGCGGTACGGTGCCCGATGACCTGGTGGTGCAGATCAACCCCACCCGCGTGGCGATGATCGGAACCGACCAGAAGCCCGCACGCTGCTGCAGCCTCGAGGGCGAAGTGGGTAAAGGCACGCGTTGTTCCATCTATGAACAGCGCTCAAGCCCCTGCCGCGAATTCGACGCCTCGTGGAGCCAGGGCGTGCAAAACGTCGATTGCGATGCCGCCCGTGCCGCCTTCGGTCTGGCGCCCCTCCAGGAGCGACCTTTCGAACTGGATCTGCCCATCAGCGCTTAGCATCAAACGCGATGGGCGGCATGCAAAAAGAATTGAATCAAAGTGCCATTATTCATGGCAAATCCCGCGAGGCTTCTATACTCGATCTCATAGGTCATCGCCTCAGGCGGTGACGCGACGCTATGACGGGACTCGCTATGGAATGGCTGGGGTTGCACTTTTTCACCGACCTCCCAGACAACGGGCACTTATTACTCAATTGCAGTCATAATCCCTTTCTGGTGCTACTGGCTTACCTGGTCGCCTGTGCGGCGGGCTTCGGCACGCTGGACATGGCCGAACGCGTCGGTCATGTGGAAGACCCCACCGCCCGCCGCCGCTGGCGTTGGTTGGGCGCGGGCTGCCTGGCGGGCGGTATCTGGTCGACGCATTTCATCAGCATGCTGGCATTCCAGGCGCCTATCGCCATTCATTACGAACTGCTCATGACCTTCGTCTCGCTGGTCATCGCGCTGATCGCTTCGCTGTTCGCCATGCAAACCCTCAGTCACGCGCACCTGCGCTTGCACCAGTACGTGCTGGCCTCGGTGTGGATGGGACTGGGCATCGCCCTGATGCACTACGTCGGCATGTCGTCCATGCGCTCCCAGGCGCAGGTGTACTTCGAATCCGGGCTGTTCATGGCGTCGGTGGCGATTGCCATCGGCGCGAGCCTCGCGGCGTTGTTGCTGTCGAGCTACCTGCGCAACGGTGCCGGCGTGTTTCACCAATTGCTCAAATACGCCGCCAGCCTGGTGCTGGGCGCCGGCATTCTGAGCATGCATTTCACCGGCATGGCGGCCATGCAAATGCTGGTCCCCAATGGCGTGAATCTGTCACTGCCGGTGGATAACAACCCCATGCAACTGGGCCTGTCGGTGGCGGTGATTACCTTGCTGGTGATCGGCAGCAGCGTCAGTGCGGCCCTGGCGGACAAAAAACTGCAACACAAGGAGCGCGACCTGCGCCGGGTCAATGCGCTGCTCAGCGAACTGGACCAGGCCCGTGCCTCGTTGCAGCAGGTCGCCCATTACGACGCGCTGACCAGCTTGCTCAACCGACGGGGCTTCAATCAGATCTTTGCGGAAAAGGTCGCTGAAAAAACGGCTTCCAACGGCATGATGGCGTTGATCTTCCTCGACATTGACCATTTCAAACGTATCAACGACAGCCTTGGGCACGATGCCGGCGATCAATTGCTCACCGTGCTGGCCAGCCATATCAAAAGCTCGGTGCGCAGCCATGCCGACGTGGTCGCGCGTTTCGGCGGGGATGAGTTCTGCATCCTGATCACTATTCATCACCGCGACGAAGCCCGGCGCCTGGCCCAGCGCATCATGCAGCAGATGAAAGAACCCATCGAACTGGCGGGCCGGCGTATGGTGATGACCACCAGCATCGGCATCAGCCTTTTCCCGGATGACGGCCAAACGTGCGAAGAGCTGCTGAAAACCGCTGACCTGGCGCTATATCAATCCAAGGACGCCGGGCGCAATAACCTGAACTTCTTCAGTTCCAACCTTAAAACCCGCGCATTCCTGGAACTGCAACTGGAAGAAGAACTGCGCGCCGCCTTGCGTGCACGCAACGAACTGGTGCTGTTTTATCAACCGATCTTCGACATCAAGCTCGGCAAAGTCACGCGCCTGGAGGCCCTGGTGCGCTGGCAGCACCCCCAACATGGGCTGCTGACCCCGGACCGGTTTATCGGCATCGCCGAGAACAACGGCTTGATCGCCGAACTGGATCACTGGGTATTGCGCCAGGCGTGCCATGATTTGAGCCTGCTGTCTGACCGGGGCTACACCGAGTTGACCATGTCCGTGAACTGCTCGGCCCTGAACCTGGCACGGGACGAACTGGCCGATGAAATCGAAGCCGCCCTGCGCTTCGCCGGCGTGGCGGCCAACCGCCTGGAACTGGAAGTCACCGAGAATGCGCTGATGGGCAACATC
Organism: Pseudomonas sp. 37 R 15; assembly: GCF_900004865.1. Lineage (NCBI taxonomy): Bacteria > Pseudomonadati > Pseudomonadota > Gammaproteobacteria > Pseudomonadales > Pseudomonadaceae > Pseudomonas > Pseudomonas sp. 37 R 15. The sequence continues at coordinate 50,444 of NZ_CVTV01000050.1, forward strand.
AGCAGCACCCTGGCGCTGCTGCGGCAAATCCGTGCCTTGGGTGTCTCCCTGGCGATCGACGATTTCGGTACCGGTTATTCGTCCCTGGCCTATCTCAAGCGCCTGCCGATCAACACCTTGAAGATCGACCGCTCCTTTATCCAGGACATTCCCAAGTCCACCGCAGACAGCGAGATCGTCCAGGCGGTTATCGGCATGGCTCATATCCTGCACTTGCAGGTGGTGACCGAAGGGGTGGAAACCCAGGCGCAGTTCGAGCTATTGCTCAAGCACGATTGTGACTTTATGCAGGGCTACCTGCTTAGCCCGGCGGTGCCCTTCAATGACGTCATCGGCGTGATCCAGGGCATCGCAATGCGCAACCCGCTTTACCCGTCCAGCATGGAGGGCAACAGAGACGCCCCACCGTCAAAAGACCCTGCCCCGGCGCGTATCGGCCAGCCGTCTATCGTCAGGCCGATTCGCTGAGGCGCCGCCAGTGCGTCTCATGGAACCATAGCCACACCGGCAAGACGGCCTGATTCAGCGGGCCTATCGGATAATTTTAAAGATAAATACCTGGGCCTGTTGCGGCGCACGAGCACTACGCTGAATGCCCCCTACCAGGTTTATCAGTTTATTGGCTTGCACCGCAGAGCGGACGAGTCCAGTGCTGGTCATTAACGAGGGGTTATAGAGTTGAAAGCTGTTTGTCCTGACGAACGTCTCGCTGACATTGACGCAATGCAGGCAATACAACGTAACGTCGCCTGCCCGCTGAAAGAACAATCGGGTGGAAGACGACAATGACTCTACTAAATCAACACGAGCCACATGCCTCATCGCCTCGACCATCAGCGGCCTTAGCGTAGCAGGTCCTGGGCGGGTGATCGCGTGGTGAAGATGTGGGTGAAGGGCATTGAATGAGAAATCCAAGCGCCCAAAAGCGCCCGATCGCACATCCTCGGTCACTCGACCGATGTTGTACCTGGGATTTGCTCCTGCGACCGAACCACGGTACTCCATCATTGATATAGGATCGTTTGACCGGAACGCCCCTGTGCGCCATTCGCGCAAAAAATTCATATTTGAATAACTAATAGAGGCGAACTCTGTAAACATCGCCCTGACAAGCTGCACCTGACTCCCGGGCGTCAGTTCAGGGAAAATATCGGCAGCATAACTCACCAGGCTTTTCTCGAACGACATCAGATTAGAAACATGCCAGGTCGACGTAGCGCGATTATACGTAGCCAGCCTGGGCTGCTCGGCGGGATTATGGCGCAACATGAGTTCGAAGCTATCAAAGGTGTTGTAGGCGCTGTCAGGATTGCGCACATAAAACGGCGGCGTCAACGTGATCTCACTCTTATCAGTGAGCCTGTAGTAAGCACCCTCTACCTTGATAAAGTTGCCCTCTTGGTGCCGCCACCAAGTGCCAGGAACATTCTTATACCGGTATATTGAAGGGTGGCCAGGATGAACTTCCAATACTGCGGAATTAATGACTTTACCCCAGGTTTTCCAATGATTGCTCTGGATGACACTTGCGCGAACGGGGGTCACGGCAACAGGGGCTGCACCTGCTATCTGGTCAATACCCTGCATCCGCAGTCGGGCCTGATCAAGAGGCACTATAAGATACTGATGAAACTCGCTTGGAATCTCTCTTAAAAACGCCTGTTGCAGAGGGGCCTGACTATCCCACAGTCGCCTCGAGAAACGAAGCTCCCAGGCTCTTTCAGCGCCCGCAGGAAACTGAAACGAATCCAGCACTCTCCCCGCCGCCTGCGGCCCCAGATCAGGATACAAACGCATCAAGTCATCCCGCGCCATTCTAGAGTGAACGCCACCTTTCAACCCTATTTCAGGGGAACGGATGACCCACTCGTTTGGATTAGCCCCTACAAAACCGGACACCAACTCCCCGTTAAATTGATGCTGCCGCCAAGCGCCTGAACTCCCTCGGTGAGCGATATTTCAAGGCGCTGTGTGGATGCTGCTCGTTGTAATGCTCGAAGGCAATTGCCAGGTTACGCAGCGCCGTTTCTCTATCTGGTTTGGGCATATGCGCCACGTAGTCACGCTTGATAGTCTTTACGAAGCTCTCGGCCATGCCGTTGCTTTGCGGGCTACGCACCGGTGTCGTTACCGGTTGCAAACCGATCTGCCGGGCAAATGCGCGCGTCTGTTCAGCGGTGTATGCCGAACCGTTGTCGCTTAACCACTGCACTGGCGTAGTCGGCAGTTGGTCACCAAAACGCTTCTCTACGCTTTCCAGCATCAAGTCGCGGATATCATCGCCACTGTACCCGGTCGGGCTCGCGACCCAGCCGATGGCTTCACGGTCACAGCAGTCCAGGGCGAAGGTCACGCTCAGTTTGGCGCCATCCTCGCATCGGAACTCAAAGCCGTCCGAGCACCAACGCGTATCGCTGGTTTTCACGGCAATACGGCCTTCGTGCCGACGCGGCACGCCGGGCTGTTTGATCCGGCGCTCAAGCAGCAGGTTGTGATCACGCATGACCCGGTAAACCCGCTTTACATTGATCGCAGGGAGTCGTTGCTTTTCTCGTGCACGGCGCAGTAATCCCCAGACGCGACGGTAGCCATAGCTGGGCAGCTCGCTGACCTGTTGCTGAATTTCGACTACCAACTCAGCGTCATTCACAGGCCTGCTTCGCCGTACTCTGGGCGATAGCGATTGCTTGATCCGAACCGTTAATTGCGAGCGCGCCACACCGAGACATTTGCTGACCAGCTTCACTGGTCGTCCCCCGGCAACAAGGGTGAGTGCGCAATCCATTTTCGCGACCGGGCGATCTCTACGGCCTCTTTTAGAACTTCGGCTTCCATCGTCTTCTTGCCCAGCATCCGCTGCAATTCGCGGATCTGCTTGAGCGCATCGGTCAGTTCCGACGCCGGTACAACGGCTTCGCCAGCACTGACCGCCGACAAGCTTCCGTCCTGGTAAAGCTTGCGCCACAGGAACAGCTGGTTGGCGTTGATGCCGTTGCGTCGGGCCACTACGGACACGCTTTGTCCCGGTTCAAGGCTCTCGCGAACCATTGCCAGTTTCTGGTCGGTGCTCCAGCGACGCCGGCGCTCCTGGCCGAGCAATTCGCCACCCTTATTATTGCTGTTAGTCATAAACATACCCGTTTGCCTATCCCTTATCTTAAGGGGGGAACGGTGTCCTGTCTTTCATGGGGCTCGTTCA
>NZ_CVTV01000048.1:0-48635 GCF_900004865.1 Pseudomonas sp. 37 R 15
GAAAACTACTTAACTCATTGTTTACCAAGGAGTTTTCCGTTTCGACTGCGTCGGAAGTGGGGCGAATTATAGGCGCACAGAATCTGCCGTCAACCTTCTTTTTCACATTTCTGTCATATAAGTCAAAAAAGCCCGGAAACGCAAAGGCCGGCCCCAAAGGGGCCGGCCTTTCACTTACCCCGCTTTACAAGCTGGGAAAAGCAAACTGCGAGGCTTCATGACTGGCCCGCTGCGGCCAACGCTGGGTGATCGCCTTGCGACGGGTATAGAAGCGCACCCCATCCGGCCCATAGGCGTGCAAGTCGCCAAACAGCGACCGCTTCCAGCCACCAAAGCTGTGATAAGCCACAGGCACCGGCAGAGGAACGTTGACCCCCACCATGCCCACTTCGATCTCATCACAGAACAGACGCGCCGCCTCACCGTCACGGGTGAAGATGCAGGTACCGTTGCCGTACTCATGGTCGTTGATCAACTGCATCGCAGCTTCCAGGCTAGCCACACGCACCACGCACAACACCGGCCCGAAGATCTCTTCTTTATAGATACGCATCTCGGGGGTCACGCGATCAAACAGGCTGCCACCGAGAAAGAACCCTTCTTCATGCCCGGCGACGCTCAAGCCACGACCGTCAACAACCAACTCGGCTCCCGCCGACACCCCCTCTTCTATATAGCCGCTGACCTTATCCCGCGCCTGCCCCGTCACCAACGGCCCCATATCCAGACCGCAAGTCGTGCCCGCACCGATCTTCAGCGCCTTGACCTGCGGCACCAGCTTGGCAATCAACGCATCCGCTACCTGGTCCCCCACACACACTGCCACCGAGATCGCCATGCAGCGTTCACCGCAGGAACCATACGCCGCGCCCATCAAGGCGCTGACTGCGTTATCCAGGTCAGCGTCCGGCATCAGCACCGCGTGGTTCTTCGCGCCACCCAGTGCCTGCACGCGCTTGCCGCGCTTGGTCGCTTCGCAATAGATGTACTCGGCAATCGGCGTCGATCCTACAAAGCTCAGCGCTTTTACCTCGGGCGCCTCGATCAATGCGTCCACCGCGCCCTTGTCACCCTGCACCACGCTCAGCACGCCTTTAGGCAGACCCGCTTCCTGCAACAATTGCGCGATCAGCAACGTCGAACTCGGGTCACGCTCCGACGGTTTGAGGATGAAACAGTTACCGCACACAATCGCCAGTGGATACATCCACAACGGCACCATTGCCGGGAAGTTGAAAGGCGTAATACCCGCCACTACGCCCAGCGGCTGGAAATCCGACCAGGCATCAATGTTCGGGCCCACGTTGCGGCTGTATTCGCCCTTGAGAATCTCCGGCGCCGAGCACGCGTACTCTACGTTCTCGATCCCGCGCTTCAACTCACCGGCGGCATCCTCCAACGTTTTGCCGTGTTCTTCGCTAATCAGCTGCGAGATACGCGCTTCGTTCTGCTCCAGCAACTGCTTGAAACGAAACATCACCTGCGCACGCTTGGCCGCAGGCGTATTACGCCAGGCCGGGAACGCCGCCTTGGCCGAGTCGATCGCCTGTTGAATGGTTTCGCGACTGGCCAATGGCACCTGGTGAATGACCTGGCCGGTGGACGGGTTATACACATCGGCACTACGACCGCTGTCATTGACCAATTCACCGTTGATCAAATGCTGGATAAGGCTCATGCAGGGCTCCTGAAAAGTTGTTCTATATAGAAGGAGAAATCAGTCGATCTTGTTCAGCACTTCACCGACCGCGTCGAACAGGCGATCCAGGTCCTGCGGCTTGCTGTTGAAGGTTGGCCCGAACTGCAGGGTGTCACCGCCAAAGCGCACGTAGAAACCGGCTTTCCACAGCGCCATGCCGGCCTCGAACGGACGCACGATGGCATCACCGTCACGCGGGGCAATCTGGATGGCTCCGGCCAGGCCGTAATTACGAATATCAATAACGTTCTTGCTGCCCTTCAAGCCATGCAGCGCATTCTCAAAGTGCGGTGCGACGTCGGCTACGCTCTGCACGAGGTTTTCCTTCTGCAGCAGGTCCAGTGCCGCAAGGCCGGCCGCGCAGGCCACCGGGTGCGCCGAGTAGGTGTAACCGTGGGGGAATTCCACTGCGTACTCAGGCGTCGCCTGGTTCATGAAGGTGTGATAGATCTCGCTGCTGGCAATCACCGCGCCCATTGGAATGGCGCCGTTGGTGACTTGCTTGGCGATGCACATCAAGTCCGGGGTCACGCCAAAGCTGTCGGCGCCGAACATCGAACCGGTGCGGCCGAAACCGGTGATCACTTCGTCGAATACCAACAGGATGTTGTGTTGATCGCAAATCTCGCGCAGGCGCTTGAGGTAGCCCTGCGGCGGTACCAACACGCCTGCGGAACCGGCCATTGGTTCGACAAATACCGCAGCGATGTTCGACGCGTCATGTAATTCGATCAGCTTGAGCAGCTCATCGGCCAGCGCGATACCGCCCTGTTCCGGCATGCCACGGGAGAAGGCATTACTCGCCAGCAACGTATGCGGTAGGTGGTCAACATCCATCATTGCCTGACCAAACAGCTTACGGTTACCGTTGACGCCACCGAGACTGGTGCCGGCAATGTTCACCCCGTGATACCCACGGGCGCGGCCGATCATCTTGGTCTTGGTGGCCTGGCCCTTCAGGCGCCAATAGGCGCGCACCATCTTCACCGCGGTATCGGCGCACTCGGAGCCGGAGTCAGTGAAGAACACATGGTTGAGGTTGCCAGGGGTCAGATCGGTAATCTTTTCCGCCAGTTGAAAGGACAACGGATGACCGTATTGGAAGCCCGGAGAGTAGTCCAGGGTGCCCAACTGCCGGGCCACCGCTTCCTGGATTTCCTTGCGCGTATGCCCGGCGCCGCAGGTCCACAGGCCCGACAGCGAGTCATAGACCTTGCGCCCCTTGTCATCGGTCAACCAACTGCCTTCGGCGGCCACGATCAGACGCGGATCGCGCTGAAAGTTACGGTTGGCGGTATAAGGCATCCAGTGAGCATCCAGCTTGAGTTGGCTGGCCAGGGATGATGGGGCGTTTTCCGGCATGTTCATCAGCAAAACCTCGCAAGGCAAAAGGCAGCGTCGGGATTGAAAGAGCGTGGTTGCGGCTAAATTGCCACGGGGATAAAGTCGGTGAAATCCAACTTTTCTAACCTTCAGTCAGGACTTCACTAAACTATGAACAGCCGTCGCCCCGACCCCCTGGCCCAGGTCAGCGACTTTGATATCCGCCTGCTGCGCATCTTTCGCAGCGTGGTGGAGTGTGGTGGCTTTTCGGCTGCGGAAACCGTACTGGGGATTGGTCGCTCGGCCATCAGCCAGCAAATGAGCGACCTGGAACAACGCCTCGGGCTGAGGCTCTGTCAACGCGGCCGCGCGGGGTTCTCGCTGACGGAAGAAGGCCGCGAGGTTTATCAGTCGGCGTTGCAACTGTTGAGCGCCCTGGAAAGTTTTCGCACCGAAGTCAATGGCCTGCACCAGCACCTGCGCGGAGAGCTGATCATCGGTCTCACCGATAACCTCGTCACCCTGCCCCATATGCGCATCACCCACGCCCTGGCGCAATTGAAGGAACGTGGCCCGGATGTGCAAATTCAAATCCGCATGATCGCCCCCAGTGAAGTCGAGCAAGGTGTCCTCGACGGCCGTCTGCATGTCGGCGTGGTGCCCCAGGCCAGCGCGTTGTCCGGCCTGGAATACCAACCGCTGTACAGCGAGCGCTCGCTGCTTTATTGCGCGGTCGGCCATCCACTGTTTTATGCCGACGACAAGCAACTGGACGATGCGCGTCTCGACAGCCAGGACGCCATCGCCCCCACCTTCCGCTTGCCCGCCGAGATCCAGGCCCATTACCAGGCGCTCACGTGCACCGCCAGCGCCTCGGACCGAGAGGGCATGGCGTTCCTGATCCTCACCGGGCGCTATATCGGCTATCTGCCCGACCATTACGCCAGCCTCTGGGTGCAACAAGGCCGGCTGCGCGCGCTGAAACCGGCGACACGGTTTTACGATTTGAGCCTGGCATCGGTCACGCGCAAGGGCCGTCGCCCCCATTTGGTGCTGGAAAGTTTTCTGGAAAGCCTGGCGGCAACCCGCTAACAGGGCCTCGCACAAAAAGTTGAGCAGGTGGACAGTTTTTTGCAAGGCACAAGGACCTTGAACCGTCCGCCGCGAGTTGACCCGCCATGCCACCAGAATCCTCCTGCCCCAACGACTTGCTCTACGGCCTCGATGATCGCCCCAAACCACTGCCCGCCCTGCTGGCCGCCCTGCAACATGTGCTGGCCGCGTTTGTCGGTATCATCACGCCGCCCTTGATCATCGGTTCCACCCTGGGACTCACCGCGCACCTGCCCTACCTGATCAGCATGGCGCTGATGGTCTCCGGCGTCGGCACGTTCATCCAGGCGCGCAGGCCGTTCGGTATCGGCGCCGGGATGATTTGCCTGCAAGGCACCAGCTTTGCGTTCCTGGGCGCGGTGCTGTCCGCCGGTTTCCTGGTCAAGCAACGCGGCGGCAGCCCTGAGGACATCCTGGCGATGATTTTCGGCGTGTGCTTTTTCGGCGCCCTGGTGCAAATCGTGCTGAGCCGTTTTATCGGCCAACTGCGCCGGGTCATCACGCCCCTGGTGACCGGGATCGTGATTACGCTGATCGGCATCAGCCTGATAAAAGTCGGCATCACCGATCTCGGCGGCGGGTTCAACGCCGCCGACTTCGGCGCCCCCATCAACCTGGCCCTGGGCCTGTTCGTGGTGCTGACGATCATCCTGCTCAACCGCTCGAACACGCCTTGGGTACGCCTCTCGGCCATCATCATCGGCCTGGCCCTCGGCAGCCTTGCCGCCTGGTCCAGTGGCAAGCTGGTGCCCCAAGCATTGCCCGACGTGCCTCTGCTCAGCCTGCCCGTGCCGTTTCGCTTTGGTTTCAACTTCGACTGGAGCGCCTTCCTGCCAATCGCGCTGATTTATCTGATCAGCAGCATCGAAACCGTCGGAGACCTCACTGCCAATTGCATGATCGCCCGCCAACCCATCAGCGGTGCGTCTTATATAAGCCGACTCAAAGGCGGCGTGCTGGGCGATGGCGTCAGTTGCATGATTGCCGCCACGTTCAGCGCCTTCCCCAATACCACCTTCGCGCAAAACAATGGTGTGATCCAACTCACCGGTGTGGCCAGCCGCTATGTCGGCTTGTACATCGGCGTAGTGTTGGTATGCCTTGGGTTGTTTCCCATGATCGGCGCGGTGTTGCAGCAAATCCCCAAACCGGTGCTGGGCGGTGCGACCCTGGTCATGTTCGGCAGCGTCGCCGCAGCCGGGGTGCGCATCCTGGCCCAGGCGCCGCTGGACCGACGCAGCATGCTGATCATCGCCACCTCCTTCGGTGTCGGCCTGGGCATCGCCGCCCAGCCCAACCTGCTGCACTTGATGCCAACCCTGGTGCAGAACCTGTTTGACTCCGCTATCACCAGCGGCGGCCTCACCGCCATTGTGCTGTGCCTGCTGTTACCCGAGGCCAAAACCGCCCACGCCGTAGCAAACCACACGCCCGAAAGCGACTCCCTGGAATCGCTTTGACGGTTTTATTGCATCAACACTTGTCTGAGGCTTGAGGGTGGGGTATCTGTGCACACGTCGCCTCCATCGATCAGCACGGAAACCTCCATGAGCCTCGAAGTTCCTGCCCACAGCAACCACGCCGGTAAACCCGCCAGCCGCATTCGGCAAAAGAACGAACAAGCGATTCTCCAGGCTGCTGAGGATGAATTCGCGCGCCATGGCTACAAGGGCACCAGCATGAACACCATCGCGGCCAGTGCCGGGCTGCCCAAAGCCAACTTGCACTATTACTTCACCAACAAACTGGGCCTGTACATTGCGGTGCTCAGCAATATCCTGGAATTGTGGGACAGCACGTTCAACGCGCTGACCGCCGAAGACGATCCGGCCGTGGCCCTCTCCCGGTACATCCGCACCAAGATGGAATTCTCGCGACGCCAGCCACAGGCCTCACGGATCTTCGCCATGGAGATCATCAGCGGCGGCGAATGCCTCACCGAATATTTCAGCCAGGACTACCGTGCCTGGTTCAGCGGCCGTGCAGCCGTGTTCCAGGCCTGGATCGATGCCGGCAAGATGGACCCCATCGACCCGGTGCACCTGATCTTCCTGCTATGGGGCAGCACCCAGCACTATGCCGACTTCGCCACGCAGATCTGCCGCGTCACCGGTCGCACCAAGCTGACCAAGCAGGATATGGAGGACGCCGGCACCAATCTGATCCATATCATTCTCAAAGGCTGCGGCATCAAGCCGGCCTCCTGAACGAAGCGACTTATGCCATTCACGCTGACAGGCTTTTGCGAATTTCGTGAAGAAATACGCAAAAGCCGCTTTATCACCCTGGCGGCGCCGATTACCAGCGCGCACGACGCCCAGGTATTTATCGAGCAGCACAGCGACCTTAACGCGACGCACAACTGCTGGGCCTGGAAACTGGCCGACCAATACCGCAGCAACGACGACGGCGAACCCGGCGGCACCGCCGGACGGCCGATCCTGGCGGCCATCGAGGCGCAGGGATTTGATCAAGTCGTCGTGCTGGTGATTCGCTGGTACGGCGGGATTCAACTGGGCACCGGTGGTCTCGCCCGTGCCTACGGCGGCGGCGCGAATAAATGCCTGCAGAATGCCGAGCGCATCGAGCTGATCAGTCGTGTACCGCTGAGGTGCGCCTGCGGCTTCTCCGAATTGAACCTGCTGAAGCTGCGCGTTGCCGAACTGGACGGGCTGGTCGTGGAAGAAACCTTCACCGCCAACGGCGTGGAGTTGCAACTGGCCCTGGGCGAAGCCCACATCGACACCTTGCAAACCCAGCTCGCCGACCTGAGCCGGGGGCGTATCCTGCTGCAACGCTGAAACTGCTACTGTTGCTCACTGCAATTCCCTGAACCGCGACTCCAAAGGAAGCTTTTCATGTCTACGTCAAAAACCGCACTGATCATCGGCGCCTCGCGCGGGCTGGGCCTCGGCCTGGTCAAGCAACTGCTCCAGGACGGCTGGGACGTGACCGCCACCGTGCGTGACCCGAACAAGGCCGACGCCCTGAAAGCCGTGGGCCCGGTACAGATCGAAAAACTCGACATGGACGATCAGCAAGCCGTGATCGCCCTGGCGCAACGCCTCAAAGACCGTACCTTCGACTTGCTGTTCGTCAATGCCGGCGTCAAGGGCCCCGCGAACCAGGAGCCTGGCCACGCGACTCTGGCGGAAGTCGGCCAACTGTTTTTCACCAACGCCGTGGCCCCGATCAACCTGGCCCAGCGTTTTGTCGGGCAGATTCGCAAGGACACCGGGGTGCTGGCGTTCATGAGTTCGGTGCTGGGCAGCGTCACCATTCCCGACGGTTCGGACATGGCGCTGTACAAGGCCAGCAAGGCGGCGCTCAACTCCATGACCAACAGCTTTATCACCCAACTGGGCGAGCACAAGCCGACGGTGTTATCGCTGCACCCGGGCTGGGTGAAAACCGACATGGGTGGCGAAAATGCGCACATCGACGTCGAGACCAGCGTGCGTGGCCTGGTGGACCAGGTAAATGCCTACACCGGCAAAGGCGGCCATCATTTTGTGGACTACAAGGGCGACACCATCGCCTGGTAGATACACCGATTAACCTGTGGGAGGGGGCTTGCCCCCGATGGCGGTATTTCAGTCATATTTAGATTGGCTGATCCACCGTTATCGGGGGCAAGCCCCCTCCCACACTGACCGCGTCCGCTTGCCTGCACGTGGACCGACACGTAATCTAGCCACCTCGCCCTCCCCGGCGACCCTGGATCAGCAGACAGGGCAACACTGAGCTGGCAAACCTGAACCCATCATTCAGAGGAGCCGGCCAATGCCTGCGACCCGTATCTGGTTAAAAAACCCCCTCGCGATCTTCACCGCCAATGGTCTCGATGCCCGTGGCGGCCTGGTGCTGCAAGACGGCGTCATCACCGAAGTGCTGGCCCAAGGGCAAACACCTGCACAGCCTTGTGCGCAAATGTTCGATGCCCGCGAGCATGTCGTCCTGCCCGGGCTGATCAACACGCACCACCATTTCTACCAGACCCTGACCCGCGCCTGGGCGCCGGTGGTCAACCAACCGCTGTTTCCCTGGTTGAAAACCCTGTATCCGGTCTGGGCCCGACTGACCCCGGAAAAACTGGCCCTGGCGTCGAAAGTGGCCCTCGCGGAATTGCTGCTCTCGGGCTGCACCACGGCGGCGGACCACCACTACCTGTTCCCCGACGGCCTGGAAAACGCGATTGATGTGCAGGTCGAGAGCGTGCGCGAGCTGGGTATGCGCGCCATGCTCACCCGCGGCTCCATGAGCCTGGGCGAAGCCGATGGCGGCCTGCCGCCGCAGCAAACCGTGCAACAGGGCCAAGTGATCCTCGACGACAGCCAACGCCTGATCCGTGAATACCACGAGCGCGGCGACGGCGCGCAGATCCAGATTGCCCTGGCGCCCTGTTCGCCGTTTTCCGTCACCCCCGAAATCATGCGCGCCAGTGCCGAACTGGCCACCTCGCTCGACGTGCGCTTGCACACGCATCTGGCGGAAACCCTCGACGAGGAAGACTTCTGCCTGCAGCGTTTCGGCCTGCGCACGGTGGATTATCTCGACAGCGTCGGCTGGCTCGGCCCGCGCACCTGGCTGGCCCACGGCATTCACTTCAACCCGGATGAAATCGCACGCCTGGGCGCTGCCGGCACCGGCATCTGCCATTGCCCGAGTTCGAATATGCGCCTGGCCTCCGGTATCTGCCCCACCCTCGACCTGCTCGCTGCCGGTGCCCCCATCGGCCTGGGTGTGGACGGTTCCGCTTCCAACGACGCCTCGAACATGATCCTGGAGGCGCGCCAGGCCCTGTACATCCAGCGCTTGCGTTACGGCGCGGAAAAAATCACCCCTGAAGGTGTGTTGGGCTGGGCGACCAAAGGCTCGGCGCAGTTGTTGGGCCGTACGGATATTGGAGAGTTGGCTGTAGGCAAACAGGCTGATCTGGCGCTGTTCAAACTCGATGAACTGCGCTTCTCCGGAAGCCACGATCCGATTTCAGCGCTGCTGCTGTGCGGTGCCGATAGAGCGGACCGGGTGATGATTGCGGGTCAATGGCGGGTCATCGATGGACACGTGGAGGGCCTCGACCTGAAAGGCCTGATCGCCGATCACACCCAGGCAGCCCGCCAACTGATCGCCGGAACCTAAGCCGAATACAGTCGAAAATGTGGGAGGGGGCTTGCCCCCGATGGCGGTGTTTCAGTCCTCTGTAAGCTGGCTGACTCACCGCTATCGGGGGCAAGCCCCCTCCCACACTTGGTTTATAGTGCTTTTGAAATCGGCTTACAGCCCCAGCAGCGACAGCATGATAAAGGTCGCAAACAGCACGAAATGCGTCATGCCCTCGATGGCATTGGTTTCACCATCATTGAGGTTGATCGCACTGACAATCAGCGTAATAAACACCATCACCGTCTGCACCGGCGTCATCGCCATCTGGAATGGCTGACCGGTGTAAAGCGCCATGGCTTCCATCACCGGCACCGTCAGAATCACCGTCGACAGCGACGCACCCAGCGCGATGTTCACCACCGACTGCATGCGATTGGCCAAGGCGGCGCGCAGTGCCGTAAGAATTTCCGGCGCGGCGGAGATAGCCGCCACGACGATCGCGGTGATGACCGGCGGGGCGCCCGTGCCCTCCAGGCCCAGGTCGAGGGTTTTGGACATCACCTCAGCCAACGCACCAATCACTATCACACCAAACACCAGGGTGCCGATCGAGAACGCGAGGTTCACGGGCTGCGCGTGCTCTTGCTCGGTTGATTTCTTGCGGCGTTTTTCCGGGTAGCTGTAGCTGAAGAAATAACTGTGTGGACCTACCTGCATTCTCAGGAACAAGGTGTAGAGCACCACCATCGCACCGATGGTGAAGGCCGAGTAAATTTTCCAGTCGGCCTCGGGGATAAACTCCGGCACCACCATCGACACGCCCATCGCGGTGAGAATCATCACGCTGTAGGTGCGCGCTGAGTCATCGTTGTAGGACTGCTCGCCGTGCTTGATGCCGCCCATCAGCGCGGCCAGGCCGAGAATGCCGTTGATATCGAGCATTACCGCCGAATAGATGGTGTCGCGCACCAGTGTGGGTGAAGGCTCGTTGCTCATCATGATCGCCAGGATCACCACTTCCACCAGCACAGCCGCCAGGGTCAGGATCATGGTGCCGTAGGGGTCACCGACCTTTTCCGCCAGTTGTTCGGCATGGTGGGCCACGCGCATCGATGCCATCACAATAAACGCAATCAAGGCGAGGCCGGCGAGCAACGCCACTATCTGCCCGCTGTGGAGCATCCAGTGTTCCAGCGGGTAGGCGGCAATGGCGGCAATCAGCGCCAGCAGCATGAATTTTTCTTGCTTGAGGGAAGTGAGCATAGGGGGCCTTTAAGTACGGCAAATCAGTCATCGTTGGGGTACAGACTGCGCCACGCCGCTAACGTTTCGTTACACCTTAGTTCACGCCGCCCTTGTGCAAATAAATCAAATACTCTCCTGCTGGTCAGGTTTTGCCGATTATTTCAGCCATGGCCTGTAGAATACCGCCATTGCACCTGATGAGATTTTAGCTATGTACGATTGGCTCAACGCCCTGCCCAAGGCTGAACTGCACCTGCACCTGGAGGGCTCGCTGGAGCCTGAGCTGCTGTTCGCCCTGGCCGAACGCAACAAGATTGCGTTGCCGTGGAACGACGTCGAAACCCTGCGCAAGGCCTACGCCTTCAACAATCTGCAAGAGTTTCTCGACCTGTATTACAAGGGCGCCGATGTGCTGCGTACCTCCCAGGATTTCTACGACCTGACCTGGGCCTACCTGCTGCGCTGCAAAGCCCAGAACGTGATTCACACCGAACCCTTCTTCGACCCGCAAACCCACACCGACCGGGGTGTGCCCTTCGAAGTGGTGCTCAACGGTATCGCTGCCGCGCTCAAGGACGGCGAGCAGCAACTGGGGATTACCAGCGGCTTGATTCTCAGTTTCCTGCGTCACCTGAGCGAAGCCGAAGCCGAGAAAACCCTCGACCAGGCGCTGCCGTTCCGTGACGCGTTCGTCGCCGTGGGCCTGGACAGTTCCGAGATGGGTCACCCGCCGAGCAAGTTCCAGCGCGTGTTCGACCGTGCCCGTCACGAAGGCTTCCTGACCGTCGCCCACGCCGGCGAAGAAGGCCCGCCCGAGTACATCTGGGAAGCGATCGACCTGCTGAAAATCCAGCGCATCGACCATGGCGTGCGCGCCATCGAAGACGAGCGCCTGATGCAACGCATCATCGACGAGCAGATCCCGCTGACCGTGTGCCCACTGTCCAACACCAAGCTGTGCGTCTTCGACGACATGGCCCAGCACAACATCCTCGACATGCTCGAGCGTGGCGTGAAGGTCACGGTGAACTCGGACGACCCGGCCTACTTCGGCGGTTATGTCACCGAGAACTTCCACGCGCTGTACACCTCCCTGGGCATGACCCAGGACCAGGCCAAACGCCTGGCGCAAAACAGCCTGGATGCGCGACTGGTAAAGCCTTGACCGCTAATTACTGAATGAATGTAGGCTAAATGTGGGAGGGGGCTTGCCCCCGATTGCAGTCTGTCAGACAGACATGTATTGACTGATATACCGCTATCGGGTGGCAAGCCCCCTCCCACAGGGGCTTGATATTGTTTGTCAGACTTCGGACAACTCCTCCAGCGTCTTGCCCTTGGTCTCCATCCCAAACACCCACACCACCAGCGCCGCCACGGCAAAACACAACGCGCCCAAGGCAAACACCCCGCCCTGCCCGGTTATCGGAAACACCAGCCCGGTGACCAGAGGCCCCAGCAACGACCCCACGCGACCAATCGCCGACGCAAACCCGGACCCCGTTGCGCGTGCCGAGGTCGGATACAGCTCCGGCGTATAGGTGTACAACACCGCCCACATGCCAAACAGAAAGAACTGCATCAATAAGCCGGACGTAATCAGCAGCCCGACGTTGCCGCCGAACACCGCGCTCTGCCCATATAAAAACGCCATCACCCCGCCGCCCAGCAACGTCACCACGCACACCGGCTTACGTCCCCAGCGCTCGACCAGCCACGCCGCCATCAGGAAACCGGGTATCCCGCCCAGGGAAATGATCACCGTGTAATACACCGATTGCGTCACGGCAAAGCCTGACTGCTGCAGCAACGCACTCAACCACGAAGTCAGTCCGTAGAACCCGAGCAGGGCAAAGAACCACACGCTCCAGATCATCAAGGTGCGTTGACGGTACTGGGCCGACCACAACTGCTGGAAGGCCGAGAAAAACGTGCCTGGCGTACTCGCCACCCGCGACAAGGCGACAGGCTGCGGCAAGTCGGCGACCCCGAGGGAGTCGCGCACCTTTTGCTCGATGCCCAGCAGCACCTTGTCCGCCGCCTCGTGGCGCCCGGCCTGTTCCAGCCAGCGCGGCGACTCCGGAATGAAAAAACGGATCGCCAGCACACATACCGCCGGCACCGCCAGCACCAGGAAGATGTCGCGCCAACCCACCACCGGCAGCAGGAAGTAAGACAGCACCCCGGCAGCGACAAACCCCAGCGGCCAAAAACCATCCATCAACGCGATATACCGCCCGCGTCGCTTTGCCGGAATCAGCTCCGACAACATCGACTGTGCGATCGGAAACTCCATGCCCATGCCAATGCCCAGCAAGATGCGAAACAGCGTCAGGGTCTCGACCGTCTGCGCCGTGGAGCACAAGTAACTGGCAACGCCCCACAACACAATGCTCCACTGAAACACCGGCTTGCGCCCGAAGCGATCGGCGAGCATTCCGGAGAGCGAAGCGCCGACCACCATGCCGAAAAAGCTCGAACTGGCCAGCAACCCGGCCTGGGCCGTACTCAGGCCGAACTCGGCTTTGATCGAGCCCAATAGAAACGTCATCATCGCCAGGTCCATGGAGTCGAAGAAAAACGCCAGGGCAATGATGATGAAGATGATTCGGTGGTAACCACTGATGGGCAACCGTTCCAGCCGCTCTGCTGCGCTATAGCCCTGAGTTCCCATGCCCACCCCCAAAGTGTGAAAAACCCTGGCCGAGTGTGCGGCATCGTCTGCCCTGGCGATTGCTGGATGCGACCTGACCGAAACTAAGAGCGACGCTCGTGCACTGCGGCCAACCGGTTGATTTGCACAAGCCCGGCGTCGCTGACAGACAAGGCCCGGGACTCGCCGATGGCACTCACCCAGTTCGACTGCAAAAACAGCCGCAACAGCCCCGCGCCGAGCGCACCGCCGACATGCGGTTGCTGGTGGCTCCAGTCGAAACAGTCACAGACCAACGGCGACGAGAATGCCTGGATGAAAATACCCAGCTGCGCCAAATGCCGGGTGCCCTTGACCGTCACTTCTGTACGTTGTTCGTAGCGCTGGATCCACCCTGCCTGCGCCATCCGTTGGTACAGCCCGGCCGCCAGTTCACCGCCGAGGTGGTCGTGGCACACGCGGGCGCGACGCAACAGCAGCGGGGCCGGCAACGCGGGATGCTGAACATCCGGCGCAGTGCGCGCCGCACTCGCCATGGTTGTCGTCGCCAGCGCATCGATGGCGGCACTGACATCGGCTGCCGCCACGCGAAACAGCCGTTTACCCCGTCGCGCCTCGATCCGCAGCAGGCCGCTGCCGGTCAACCGCGCCAAATGGGCATTGGCCGACGCCGGCGACAGCCCGGCGAACGTCGCCAACTCCTCTGAAGATTTCGCCGAACCGTCCATCAATGCCCACAGCATTGCGGTGCGCTTGGGCTCGGCAAGCAAGCTGGCGATACGACTGATACATGGTGCCTGTTCCATCTTTCGACTCCCCGTTGAACCGTTTTTCTGCTGCGGTTGGCGCCAAAGTATAGGGGCCAAAACAGCCGGTTCCATGACGTCTTACAGCCTGGATACGGACAGCACTTGAGCGAAATGTCCTGCTTTGCTGGAGGCCATTACTTCACAGCGAATCGCTCCGACAACTGCTCCGTCAATGTCGCACAACGGGACACGAGCATTTCGCGCAGCAAGTTGACGGGCTTGCTCAACTGCGCACGGTGCGCGCACAGCAGGTTAAGCGGTGTACGCTCACCGCGCAGCTCCGGCAGGATCAAGCGCAGACGTCCGGCCACGACGTCGGTACTCACATCCAGCCAGGATTTGTAGGCAATGCCGACGCCCGCCACCGCCCAGCGGCGCACCACGTCGGCGTCGTCACTGACGCGATCGCCCGAAACCGTCAGGCTGACCTCGCGCTTGCCGTCATAAAAACGCCAATGGTCGTGTACACGGTCAGCGAGCATATAGAGCAGGCAGTTGTGCTGGGCCAGTTGCTCCAGATGCCGCGGTTCGCCGTGCCGGGCCAGATAACTGGGCGCCGCGCACAGCACCCGGACGTTTTCCGGGGCGATGGGCAGCGCAACCAGGCTGGAGTCCTCGGGTTCGCCATAACGCAAGGCGATGTCCACTGGCTGACGGTACAGGTCGGCAATGCGATCCCCCAGCAACAGGCGCACGCTCAGTTGCGGGTATTCACGCTGGAAATCATCCAGCCAGGGCAACAACTGATTGCGACCGAAATCCGAAGGCGCCGACAGTTGCAGCATGCCGCTGACATGGTCCTGCCCACTGGCCAGCAGGCGCCGCCCTTCATCCAATGAACTCAACGCGGCGCGGGCGTAGGTGAGAAAACCCTCACCTTCAGCCGTCAAGCGCAGACTGCGGGTGGAGCGTGCCAGCAAACGCGCGCCCAGCTGTTGTTCTATGCGCTTCAACGCAGCACTGGCCACCGCCGGGGACAGGTCCATCACCCGCGCGGCCGCCGACAGACTGCCCAGGTCCGCTGCCCGGACAAACAACTGCAAATCATCAAAGCGCAGCATCCATTTCCACCAATTATCAATTTTCTATTGAAACAGACCTTTGTTTTAGCCGCTTTTATCTGCGCTGGAAATAGCCAATCATCTGGCCATCCCGTTCCCTATCGACCCGGAGTTGATATGTCCACCGCCTTTAACGTCATCGCCACGCTGATCGCCAAGCCCGGCCAACAGGCCACCCTGGAAACCCTGCTGCGCGGTCTGCTCGAACCGACGCGCCTGGAAGCCGGTTGTGAACAGTACGACCTGCACCAGGATCTGCAACATCCCGAGACTTTCTACATGCTCGAGCGCTGGAGCGACGACGCGGCCCTGGCCGACCACGACCAGAGTGCGCATATCCAGGCGTTCCGGACCAAGGCCGCCGACGTGATCGAACACTTCGAACTCAAGCGCCTGAAGTTTCTCGCCTGACCACGCCCCTTTTTTGTAGGCGCGAGCTTGCTCGCGCCTACATTGACCGCATTTACTTGGAGAAATCATGAAAGCCATCGCCTATTACACCTCCCTGCCCATCAGCGACGTGAACGCCCTGCAAGACATCGAACTGCCCGAACCCGTCGCCGGGCCGCGTGACCTGCTGGTGGAGGTCAAAGCCATCTCGGTCAACCCGGTGGACACCAAGGTGCGCCAGAACGTCGCCCCGGAAAACGGCGCCGCCAAGGTGCTCGGCTGGGACGTGGCCGGCGTGGTCAAGGCGGTCGGTAGCGAAGTGACGCTGTTCAAGGCCGGTGACAAGGTGTTCTACGCCGGCTCCCTGGTTCGCCCGGGCGGCAACAGCCAATTGCACACCGTGGATGAACGCATCGTCGGCCATATGCCCAAGAGCCTGGGCTTTGCCGAAGCCGCGGCGCTGCCGTTGACCGCCATCACCGCCTGGGAGTTGCTGTTCGAACGGTTGCAAATACCCGAGGGCAAACAGGACCAGGGCCAGAGCCTGTTGATCGTCGGCGCAGCGGGTGGCGTGGGTTCGATCCTGACCCAACTGGCCAGCCAGCTCACCGCGCTGAAAGTCATCGGCACCGCTTCGCGCCCGCAGACCCAGGAATGGGCCAAGGCTCTGGGCGCCGACCTGGTGATCGACCATAGCCAGCCGCTGAGCGAGGCGCTCAAACACGCCGGTCACCCGCAAGTGACCCACGTCGCCAGCCTGACCCAGACCGACCTTCACCTGGACCAGTTGGTAGAAGCCCTGCAGCCCCAGGGCAAGCTGGCGTTGATCGACGACCCCAAGGCGCTGGACGTGAGCTCGCTCAAGCGCAAGAGCCTGTCGCTGCACTGGGAGTTCATGTACACCCGCTCGATGTTCGAGACCCCGGACATGATCGAGCAGCACAACTTGCTCAACCGCGTGGCCGCGCTGATCGACGCCGGCACCCTGAAGACCACACTCGGCGAGCACTTCGGCGTGATCAATGCGGCGAACCTGCGCCGTGCCCACGCGCTGCTGGAAAGCGGCAAGGCCAAGGGCAAGATCGTGTTAGAGGGGTTCTAGAAAACGGCTGTCAGTGTCGTCTGTTACTTCTGTAGGTAATGGACGACACCATTAGTCCGAGAGTTGACCTTTGTCATCTCTGGGAGCGCATGCGGGTTTATATTGGCCGCCTTTGCCACGATTCTTTTACGTGAGGAAGTCAGCAATGAAGATCCTGATAAAAGCGTTAGCAAAAAAATCCCAATGGGAGGTCCGCCTGGACCAGCGGTCGATTATTTTTCACACCGAAGCCGAGGCCCGTGCCTTTGTCGACACCTTGCAAGCCCGCATCCAGGCCCCCCACCGTTTTCCACTCAGCCAGCAACGCGCCGCCGGCTGATCGCCCTTCAGACCTGCGCCTGCGCCTGCGCGGCCCTTGCCCGTTGCAGGCGCAAGGTCGCCATCGCAATCGTCACCGCCAGCACCCCGCACAGGCTGATGACCATGGCCATCGGCATCGCCGTGCCGTCGTGCAACACCCCGACCAACGATGCCGCCCCCGCCGCCACACCGAATTGAATGCAACCGAGCAACGCCGAGGCGCTGCCGGCGCGCGCGCCTTGCCCATTCATGGCGCACGCCGAAGTGTTGGGCAGAATGCAACCCAGGCTGGCGATACAGATAAACAGCGGCACCAGCAACGGCCAGAGGGCTTCGGTGCGCAGTGCTGCAATCCCCAGCAGCGTCAGCGCCGCCGCCACGTAGACCCACACCGTACGCGAGAGCAAAAACGCCGGGCCGCGTTTGGCGAGTAACCGCGCATTCAACTGCGCCACCAGGATAAAACCGGCCGCGTTGGAGCCGAACAGCCAGCCATAATGCTCGGCGGGCACGCCATACAGTTTGATGAACACGAACGGTGAACCGGCGATATAGGCAAACATCCCGGCAATCGAGATGCCACCGGTCAGGGCGTAGCCCAGGTAAACCCGGTCCGACAACAGCGCGCCGTAACGGCGCAACGAGCCGGACAACGGCTGACGCGGCTGATGCGCCGGAAAGGTTTCCGGCAAGCCCACCGCCACCGCAATGGCCGCCATCACGCTGAACAGCGACAGCGCCAGGAAAATCGACTGCCAGCCCCACAGCCCCACCATCAGCCCACCCGCCAGCGGCGCGAGGATCGGCGCCAGGCCGGTGACCAGCATCAGTTGCGAATACACCTTGGCCGAGCCCACGGCGTCGCATTTGTCACTCACCACCGCCCGCGAGATCACCATGCCCGCGCAACCGCCGAGAGCCTGCACGAAGCGCGCACCGATCAGCCATTCCAGGGACGGCGCATAGGCACAGGCGAAGGACGCGAGGGTAAACAGTGTGACACCGCTGAGCAGCGGCACGCGCCGGCCAAAGCGGTCGGCCAGCGGGCCGTAGATCAATTGGCCGATGGCCAACCCACCGAAATACACCGCCAGGGTCAGCTGGACGTGTTTTTCGTCGGTCGCAAAAGCGCTCGCGATGGCCGGAAAGCCCGGCAGGTAAAAGTCGATCGCCAACGGCGCGAAGGCGCTCAAGGCGCCGAGGATCAGAATTATGCGAAGGTTCATCAGGCACCCAAGTGAGTCGGCAGCCTGACAGTCTAGCCGCGCTTGGGTACCTTGAACATTAAGATAGCTCGCTAACTATTAAAAATCAGACCACGGTGTAGCCTTCTTCCTTGATCAACTGTGCGATGGCTTCGCGCGCCAGCTGGCTTTGCACCCTGACCTGCTTCGCCGCAAGGTCGACCGTCACCTCGGCATCTGCATCCTGGCTCCGCACCGCCTGAGTCACCGCCCGAACGCAATGGCCGCAGGTCATTCCTTCAACATTGAATATTTGCATGACAAGACTCCTTGGATGAGGTTGAACCCAGCCTCGACCTTGCCATGATGGTAAGGTCAAGTTTAAGAAACGTCGGCCGGGCTGGTATTCGGCGGCGACGTCGGCCAAGCTTGAACTTTATCGATGTGACCCACGGAGCATTCGCCATGCGCTGGTCGTTTCTTGCCCTTGCCGGCCTGATGAGTTTTTCTGCCGTTGCCCCCGCTCAAGACTATGCGGTGCTGATCATTTCCCGGGAGCGCCTGGAAGTGCCGACCACCTGTGAAATCGGCTTGTATATCCAGGATCAACTGGCCGGCCGCCTGTTTCAGGAAGAGTCCACTTCATTCAACCTGCCTGCCGGCAATGTGTCACTGCGCCTGAAACTGCTGCCGGGGCAATCGCCAGGCTGTCTGCCCGGCATGCTCGCCCCGCCCGCCCAGAACATCACGCTCAAGGCCGGTGACGTGCGCAAGCTGCGTATCGCCCAGGGCCCGGATGGGATGTACCTCAAAGCCGCCGAGTTGGGATATTAAGCTGGGAAACCAAAGGCACTTGACCTTACCCACAGGTCAAGGTTGATCCTAGGGGCACTGTCTTCTGGAGGACTGCCCCATGAATGGAACCACCACCTTTGACCTGCCCATCGGCGGCATGACCTGCGCCAGTTGCGCCGGCCGCGTGGAGCGTGCGCTGGGCAAGGTGCCGGGGGTGCAACGTGTCAGCGTCAACCTGGCCAACGAGCGTGCTCATATTGAAACTGTCGGCCAGATGGATCCCGGCGTCCTGATCGCCGCCGTCGACAAAGCCGGCTACACCGCAAGCCTCCCCCAAGCTGAAACCACCACCCAGGCCGATCAAGCCCGGCGCCTGCATCGCGAACGCTGGGCGCTGATGCTGGCGATCGCGCTGGCGTTGCCCCTGGTGCTGCCGATGCTGGTCGAACCCTTCGGCCTGCACTGGATGCTCCCCGCCTGGGTCCAGTTCGCCCTGGCGACGCCGGTGCAATTCATAATCGGTGCGCGTTTTTACCGTGCTGCGTGGAAAGCCCTGCGCGCCGGCGCGGGCAATATGGACCTGCTGGTGGCGATCGGCACCAGTGCCGGTTACGGCCTGAGCGTCTATCAATGGCTCACCAGGCCCGCTCCGCATTTGTATTTCGAAGCTTCGGCCGTGGTGATCGCGCTGGTGCTGCTGGGTAAATACCTGGAGAGCCGCGCCAAGCGCCAGACCGCCAGTGCCATTCGTGCCCTCGAAGCGTTGCGCCCCGAGCGGGCAGTCCGTGTACGCGAGGGGCGCGAGGAAGAGGTCGCCATCACCGCGCTCACGCTCGGTGACCTGGTCATGGTCAAGCCAGGCGAACGCTTCCCGGTGGATGGCGAAGTCGTCGATGGCCAGAGCCATGCCGATGAGGCGCTGATCAGCGGCGAAAGCCTGCCGGTGCCGAAACGACCGGGCGACCGGGTCACCGGCGGCGCGATCAACGGTGAAGGTCGCCTGTTGGTGCGTACCCAGGCCCTGGGTGCGGAAAGCGTGCTGGCCCGGATCATCCGCCTGGTCGAGGACGCCCAGGCCGCCAAGGCACCGATTCAGAAACTGGTGGATAAAGTCAGCCAGGTGTTCGTCCCGACGGTGCTGGTAGTGGCACTGCTCACCCTGGCGGGCTGGTGGCTGTACGGCGCGCCCCTGGAGAGCGCAATCATCAACGCGGTCGCGGTCCTGGTGATCGCCTGCCCGTGCGCTCTGGGCCTGGCGACGCCGACGGCGATCATGGCCGGCACCGGCGTCGCCGCGCGCCACGGCATTCTGATCAAGGACGCCGAGGCGCTGGAGCATGCTCATGCGGTGAGCGCCGTGGTGTTCGACAAGACCGGCACCCTCACCTCTGGCGCGCCGAGAATCGCCCATCTCGCGGCGGTGGACGGCAACACGTCGCTGCTGCTGCAACAGGCGGGAGCGCTGCAGCGCGGCAGCGAGCACCCGCTGGCCAAGGCTGTGCTGGAGGCCTGTGACGAACAGGGTCTGGACCTGGCTGATGTCAGTGCCAGCCAGTCCCTGATCGGACGTGGCATCGCCGGCACCCTTGACGGTCGGCAACTGGCCCTGGGCAATCGACGCCTGCTCGAAGAAACCGGCCTTGACGCCGGCCCGCTGAGTCAGCGCGCGACGGATTGGGAAGCCGAAGGTCGCACCCTGTCCTGGCTGATCGAACAAGGTGCACATCCCCGCGTGCTGGGCCTGTTCGCGTTTGGCGACACACTCAAGCCCGGCGCACTGCACGCCGTGCAGCAACTCAAGGCGCAGCACATCAGCAGCCACCTGCTCACCGGCGATAATCGCGGCAGCGCGCGGGTGGTCGCAGAGGCTCTGGGCATCGACGACGTACACGCCGAAGTGCTGCCCGCCGACAAAGCCGCCACTGTGACCGCGCTGAAGAAAACCGGCGTGGTGGCCATGGTCGGCGACGGCATCAACGACGCACCGGCCCTGGCCGCGGCCGATATTGGCATCGCCATGGGCGGCGGCACCGACGTGGCCATGCACGCGGCCGGCATCACCCTGATGCGCGGCGACCCGCGCCTGGTGCCGGCGGCCCTGGAGATCAGCCGCAAGACCTACGCAAAAATCCGCCAGAACCTGTTCTGGGCCTTTGTGTATAACCTGATCGGCATCCCGCTGGCGGCCTTCGGCCTGCTCAACCCGGTGCTGGCAGGCGCGGCGATGGCGTTGTCCAGCGTCAGTGTGGTGAGCAATGCGCTGCTGCTGAAAACCTGGAAACCCAAGGACCTGGAGGATCTACGCCCATGAATATCGGCCAAGCCGCTCGCCAAAGCGGGCTGAGCGCGAAGATGATTCGCTACTACGAATCCATCGGCCTGCTCAAGGCAGCCCACCGCACCGAGAGCGGTTATCGCATCTATGGCGCCGAAGACCTGCACACCCTGGCGTTTATCAAACGCTCGCGGGACCTGGGGTTTTCGCTGGAAGAAGTCGGCAAGCTGCTGACCTTGTGGCAGGACCGGCAGCGCGCCAGCGCCGACGTGAAAGCCCTGGCGCGCCAGCATATCGAGGAGCTGAATCAGAAGATTCGCGAGTTTGAGCAACTGCGCGATACGTTGCAGGACCTGGTGGAACACTGCCACGGCGACCACCGGCCGGATTGCCCGATTCTCAAGGAGCTGGCTTCAGGCAAGTGCTGCACCTGACTGGCTGCACACAAATCCAATGTGGGAGGAGCTGGCAGTTTGTCAGTCAGGCATGCGTTGACTGATACACCGCCATCGGGGGCAAGCCCCCTCCCACATTTTGATCTTCATCTACCCGAACGTTACTGCATCCAGGGGCGAGCATTGGCCGGATTGTCCAATTCCTCAAGGAGCTGACTTCAGGCAAGTGCTGCACCTGACTGGCTGCACACAAAACCAATGTGGGAGGGGGCTTGCCCCCGATGCAGTGGTTCAGTCAACACATACAGTGACTGACACACCGCTATCGGGAGCAAGCCCCCTCCCACATTTTGATCTTCATCGACCCGAAGTTCACTGCATCCAGGGCGGCGGCGGTTCTTCTGCCGTCTTGGTCGATGGCGCATCATCCGCCGCGCGAATCGCTTGCTTGCGCTCTTCATCCAGCCGCGCCGCTTCAATCTCGCGGATCACACCGCCCACGTCCGCCAGTTCTTCCGGCTCGTCGAACTCACCGGTGAGGATACTGGCCGGGTGCAAGGTGCCGGCTTCGTACAACGCCCACATTTCCTTGGCGTACTTGGTCTTCTTCAGCTCCGGGGCAAAGCGCCCGAAGTAGGAGGCCATGTTGCCCACGTCCCGCTCCAGCATATTGAACGCATGATTGTTACCCGCCGCATCCACCGCCTGGGGCAGGTCGATGATCACAGGGCCCGTCGGCGTGAGCAGTACGTTGAACTCGGACAGGTCACCGTGCACCAGCCCGGTACACAGCATCAGCACAATCTGGGATATCAGGAAGGCGTGGTATTCGCGCGCCTGGTCCGGCTCCAGCGTCACGTCGTTCAGACGCGGCGCCGCATCGCCGTACTCGTCGGCCACCAGCTCCATCAACAGCACGCCTTCAAGAAAGTCGTACGGCTTGGGCACGCGAACGCCCGCCCCGGCCAGGCGGAACAACGCCGCCACTTCGGCGTTCTGCCAGGCATCTTCGGTTTCTTTCTTGCCGAACTTGGAGCCCTTGGCCATGGCCCGGGCCTGGCGGCTGTTACGGACCTTGCGGCCTTCCTGGTATTCGGACGCCTGACGAAAACTTCGTTTATTCGCCTCCTTGTAAACCTTGGCGCAACGCAATTCGTTGCCGCAGCGCACCACATAAACAGCTGCTTCTTTACCACTCATGAGTGGGCGCAGCACTTCGTCGACCAGACCGTCTTCGATCAGGGGTTCAATGCGTTTAGGAGTCTTCATCAGCTTTTATTGTGGGTCCTGTATTACCAAACACGCGTGTGGCACTCGTTATACGGCAATCGGCGCGCCGGTGGGAGAGGCTACCGACCTCTGGCCCTCGAAGAATGCGTTCAATAGGCCAATTTTTCTGACGCTCAGCGCTCGATAATCGCCGTCACGCCCTGGCCCCCCGCCGCGCAGATCGAAATCAAGCCACGCCCTTTGCCCGCCGCATCCAGCAACTTGGCCAGGTTGGCGACAATACGCCCACCGGTAGCAGCAAACGGATGCCCGGCGGCCAGTGAACTGCCCTTGACGTTGAGACGGCTGCGGTCGATGGCGCCCAGCGGCGCCTCCAGGCCCAGGCGCGTCCTGCAGTAATCGGCATCTTCCCAGGCCTTGAGTGTGCACAACACCTGGGCAGCGAACGCTTCGTGGATCTCGTAGTAGTCGAAGTCCTGCAACGTCAGGCCATTCCTGGCCAACAGACGCGGTACGGCGTACACCGGCGCCATCAGCAGGCCTTCGGCACCGTTGACGAAATCCACCGCCGCCGCTTCGCCATCGCGCAGGTACGCGAGGATCGGCAAACCGCGCTCCCTGGCCCATGCCTCGCTGCCCAACAGCACCAGCGATGCGCCATCGGTCAGCGGCGTGGAGTTGCCGGCGGTGAGCGTGCCTTTTTCACTGCGTTCGAACGCGGGCTTGAGCGCTGCGAGCTTTTCCAGGCTCAGGTCGGGGCGCAGGTTGTTGTCGCGGGTAAGGCCCAGAAACGGCGTGAGCAAATCGTTGTGCCAGCCTTCGGCGTAGGCAGCGGCCATTTTCTGGTGGCTCTCAAGTGCAAGCTGGTCCTGCTCGGCGCGAGGGATCTGCCAGGTCTGCGCCATCAGCTCGCAGTGCTGGCCCATGGACAACCCGGTGCGCGGTTCACCGTTGCGCGGCAGCTGCGGCTTGAGGTGATGCGGACGAAGTTGTAACAGGACTTTAAGCTTATCTGCCATGGACTTGCTGCGGTTGGCTTGCAGCAACAGCTTGCGCAAGCCTTCATTGACCCCAATCGGCGCATCGGAGGTGGTGTCCACCCCACCGGCAATGCCGCACTCGATCTGGCCCAGGGCAATCTTGTTGGCCACCAGCAAGGCCGCCTCCAGCCCGGTGCCGCAGGCTTGCTGCACGTCGTAGGCCGGGGTTTGCGGCGACAGGCGCGAGCCGAGCACGCATTCGCGGGTGAGATTGAAGTCGCGGGAATGCTTGAGCACCGCGCCCGCCGCCACCTCGCCGATGCGCAGGCCGTGCAGGTTGAAACGTTCGATCAGGCCTTCCAGGGCGGCGGTGAGCATCGCCTGGTTACTGGCGGTGGCGTATGGGCCATTGGAGCGGGCGAAGGGAATGCGATTACCGCCAATGATCGCCACACGGCGCAATTGAGTCATGGAAAGCTCCTTCTGTCTGTTATGGGCTAGATCACTGAGCCTAGTCGAACGCCTGCTACCCTGGGATGGTCAACCCTTTGAACCCCAGTCTTCGGAGAGCGTTCCATGTCTGACCGTTATATCGACTTCGCCAACTCCAGCCTCGGCCATCGCCTGGTCGCCGCCCTTGGCCTGCCGTCACCGGTGCGCCTGGAACGCTGGCAAGCCGGGCGCCTGCGCCCGGTGCAAGGTGCGCTGCTGCTGGGCGGTGGCGCGCTGGCGAGTAAAGTCTTGCCGTTTGCCAACAAACTCACCGATGCGCTGTACAGCTATGGCGCCCAAACGCTGGACGCGCCGGCGTGGATTCCCGGGCACGGTCCCAAACTCAAGGCCGTGGTGTTCGACGCCAGTACCTTGCAACACACCGACCAGCTCAAGCAACTGCGCGAATTTTTCCAGCCATTGCTGAAAAACCTCGATCACAGCGCACACCTGGTGATTCTTGGCCGGGCGCCGGAAAGCCTCAGCGACCCGTTCGCCGCCAGCGCCCAGCGCGCCCTGGAAGGGTTCAGCCGTTCCCTGGCCAAGGAGCTGCGCAGCGGCGGTGTGTTGCAGTTGCTGTACGTGGGCGAGGGTGCCGAAGACCAGCTGGAGGGCGCGTTGCGCTTTTTCCTGTCCCCCAAGAGCGCCTATATCTCAGGGCAAGTGATTCGCCTGGAGGCCTGCACCACGCCGGTCGAGGACTGGACGCGCCCGCTGGCCGGGCGCAGGGCGCTGGTGACCGGCGCCGCCCGTGGTATTGGCGCCTCCATCGCTGAAACCCTGGTGCGCGATGGCGCCGAGGTGATCCTGCTGGATGTGCCCCAAGCCAGGGCCGACCTCGACGCCCTGGCCGCACGCTTGAACGCCCGCACCCTCACGCTGGATATCTGCGCCGAGGACGCCGCCGCGCAGTTGATCGAACACGTGCCCGACGGCCTCGATATTCTGGTGCACAACGCCGGTATCACTCGCGACAAGACCCTGGCCAACATGACCCCGGAATACTGGGACGCCGTGCTGGCGGTCAATCTCAATGCGCCGCAGGTGCTGACCCAGGCGCTGCTCGACAGCGGCACCCTGCACGACAATGCCCGCGTGGTGCTGCTGGCCTCCATCAGTGGCGTCGCCGGCAATCGCGGGCAAACCAACTACGCCGCGAGCAAGGCCGGGCTGATCGGATTGGCCCAGGCATGGGCACCGCTGTTGAAAACCCGTGGGATCAGCATCAATGCCGTCGCACCCGGCTTTATCGAAACCCAGATGACCGCGCATATCCCGTTCGCCCTGCGCGAGGCCGGCCGGCGCATGAGCTCGCTGGGCCAGGGCGGCGTGCCGCAGGATGTGGCCGAAGCCGTGGCCTGGCTGAGTCAGCCGGGGTCGGGCGCCGTCAGCGGCCAGGCACTGCGGGTGTGCGGGCAAAGTCTTCTGGGAGCGTGACTATGCAATGGCAGACAGTGGACAGCACACCGTTTCTACCACCGCTGTACTGGCGCGCGGCACTCAAGCGCAAGATCACCGGCAGCGCACTGCCCGAACATGGCTTGCGTTGCCAGGTGCGCGTCGATCCCAAGGCTGTCGCGGCGTACCGCAAGGTCTGCGGGTTTGCCGACAGCCCGATGCTGCCGCCGACCTATCCGCATATCCTGGCGTTCGGCCTGCAGATGCAGCTGCTGACCGACAAGACCTTTGCATTCCCGTTGCTGGGGCTGATCCACTTGAGCAACCGCATTCGCGTGCATCGGCCCCTGGGCGGTGTGAGTGAGCTGACCGTCGGCGTGTATACGTGCAATCTCAAGCCCCACGCCAAGGGCGCGACCTTCGATGTGATGACCGTGGTCGAGGACGCCTTGGGGTTGCTCTGGGAAGCTGAAAGCACAATGTTATGCCGTGGTGTGAAGCTTGCGGGCGAGACCGTGGATCATGGGTTGTCTGTGCACGCCCCCCTCAGCGAGCTGACCCGTTGGAAAGCTCCCGCCGATATCGGCCGACGCTATGCCCGCGTGTCCGGCGATTACAACCCGATTCATCTCAGCGCACCGACGGCCAAGCTGTTCGGCTTCCCCCAGGCCATCGCTCACGGGCTGTGGAACAAGGCACGCACCCTGGCGGCGATGGGCGAGCAACTGCCGCTCGCCAATGTCGACATTGGAGTTCAATTCAAAAAACCCGTGCGCCTGCCCGGCGAAGTGATACTGATGACCAGTGGCGCCGGTTCAAGTGGCGAGTGGGTGTTGAACGGCGCAGGGGCTATTGAGCATATGCTCGGAAAGTGGCAACCGATTGCCTGAAGCGCACTGTTTAATTGTATATATACATCTTAAGTTATAGCGGACGCTACAGGGTCCGCTTTTTTACTTAACTCATTGAATAATATGAAATAAAATCTCTGAACTTATCGATTTTATATCGTTCGCATTAGCGCTTAAGCCGACTAAAACCTTATGTATATAAATCGTTAATACCAAGTTGAGCGTTGCGAGAAAACCGGCCCGGGTCTGTGATTAATCACACGGACAAACGTATCGCTAGCCGAAGAAACAGCGAACGTTTGAAACAACCAAGGTTGTACCAGGTGCAAGGAACTCAATCATGAAAACTCAAGTGGTGTTCTGGAAAGCAAGTACCGCACTGGTGGTGATTCTGGCAATGAGCCTCGGCGGCTGCAGCAGCGGTGGTGGCGGGCACAAATCAAGCGTGGCGGCGTCATCGCCGGATGCCGGCGCAGGTGCCGGTGGCGGTACGGGTGGTGGCACCGGCGACGGCACTGGCGGTGGGGCCGGTGGTGGCACTGGCGGCGGTACCGGTGGTGGTACAGGCGATGGCACTGGCAGTGGGACCGGTGGCGGTACAGGCGATGGTACTGGTGGTGGCACCGGCGGTGGTACTGGCGGCGGTACAGGCGGTGGCACTGGCGGTGGTACAGGCGGTGGCACTGGCGGCGGCACCGGTGGCGGCACCGGTGGCGGTACCGGTGGTGGCACTGGCGACGGCACTGGCGGCGGAACAGGTTCGACAGCCACCCCGCTCGTCACTGGCCAAATCGTCGGCACCCTCGGCACCACGGTGGGCAATGTAGGCGCAGCGGTGGGTGATCTCGGTTCGACCTTGAACGGTGTCCCCATTGTCGGCACGACGGCAGGCGGCCTGGTCACCTCGGCCGGCACCGCCGTCACCCGCATTGGCACGGGCGTCACCGATGGCCTGGGCTCCCTGGGCACCAACCGCAACTCGCTGGGCATCACTGTCGCGGGTGTCGGCAACGGCGTGTCCGATTTGGGCAGCGGCCTGTCGACCACCGGCAGATCGCTGTCGACCACCCTCGGCGGTGTCCCCGTTGTCGGCGGTTTGACAGGCGGCGTGGGCAGCGCAGCCGGTGGCGTGGTGGATAACGTGGGCACTACGGTGACCATGCTCGGCGATACCCTCAGCACCGCCAGCACCACCGGTCCATTGGGCTCCATGACCGGCACCCTGAACCGCAGAGTACTGGTGCCGGTGGTTTCGCTGGCGGAAAACACCACCGGCAACCTCGGCAATGCGACCGGTCTGGGTACACCTGTCAACGGCCTGGTGGACAGAGTGGGCGCCGCCGTCACTGGCCTCGGCACCCAGGTCGCCAGTACCGGCGGTACAGGCAACCCTGTGACCACTCTCGTCGCCAGCGTGCTGACGGGCGTAGGCGGCACGCTCGACACGTCCGGCGGCTATGTCGCGCCCACCGGCGGCGCCGCAGCCCCCGGTATACCGGAGCTGGCAGGTAGCCTGGTGAACAACGCAGGCACCGGCCTCAACGTCGGCAATACCAACGGCACCGTCAGTGCAGCCGGTGTGACCGGCGGCGCATTGGGCAACACCATTGCCTCGGTGGGCAGCGTACTGGGTGGCACGGGTGTCGCCAACACCGGCGCCACCGCCCCGGTCGCAACCGTGGCCACCAATGTCGGCGCAGCCTTGAACCCAGTGACATCCGGCGTCACGACACTGACGCAAAACATCGGCACCACCACCGGCGTCGGCGCTCCGGTCGATGGCCTGGTGACCCAAGTCGGCGGCGCCGTCAGCAGCCTGGGCACTAACCTGAGCACAGCCAGCGCCAACCCGGTCACCACGACCCTGGGCACCACCGTAACCGCCGTGGGCAATACGGTAGGCTCAGTGGGCGGCCTGGTCACAGGCGGCAACGGCGGCACCGGCGGCACTGCAGCAACCGGAGGCCTGGGCGGTTTGGTGAACGGCCTGACCGGCAGATAGAAAATGCACCTGGCCGATTAGACGGTCTCCCCCGCGGCGCCTACGCTTGGTTGAGACGAGAGACACGGAGTCAGTCTCTCGTCTTTTTGATGGGCTGCCGCAGTTGACCAAGGAGTGTCCCATGCGCGTGTTCACGCCGTTGTTCCTGCTGACCCTCAGTGCTTACGCCCAGGCCGAGACCCTTCCCAACTTCCTCAACAGCAACGACACCATCCGCACCTTGCCGGTACCCAACCTGCCCGCCGACGCCTATCGACCGGCCAAGCCGCACACCCAGGTGCCTGTAGCGCCGCCCACTGCCGGCCAGCCACTGTTGATGGACACCAGGGTGACCATCCGCAAATTGCAGATCGAAGGTGGCACGGTCTATCCGCTCACCGAGACGGCCCAGGTCTATGCACCACTGATTGGCCATGAGACCAATCTTGCGCAATTGATCGAAGCCACCCGGGGCATCACCCGTCGCTACCAGCAGGACGGCTACCTGTTGTCCTACGCGTTCCTGCCGCAACAGACCTTCGAAAACGGCCTGGTCCGCGTGGTGCTGGTGGAAGGCTACATCAAGGATTACCAGCAGACCGGCGACATCGGTGCGGTGTCGGTCTATGTCGACAAACTGGCGCAAAAACTCCTGGCCGAACGCCCACTCACGCGCAAGACCTTCGAGCGCTACACCACCCTGATGAGCCGCATCCCCGGCCTCACCGTACAGGCGCAAGTGCCGCCGCCGGGCACCACCGATGGCGCCACGCACATGCAGATCCAGGCCAGCCGAAAACCCTTCACCACCAGCATGAGCCTGGTGCAGAAAAGCCGTGGCGGCACCCAAGCGTTGCTCAGCGCCACCAGCAATGCGCAAACCTCCCTGGGCGAACAGCTGAGCCTCAGTGGCCTGTTCCCGCCAGGCGAGGACAAAGAGCATTACTACCGCGTGGACTACAACCAGTTCATCAATGCCGAGGGCACCCAATGGGCACTCGCCGCGGAGCGTTATCGCGCCGATCCCCACAGCCGTGTGCAACTGGACGGCGGCTTCGAACTCAAACCCCATCAGTCGATCGATCGCTACTCCATCGGCCTGAGCCACCCCTTCATTGCCTCGCCCACCGAGTCACTCACCCTGGGCACGCGCCTGTACGCGGTGGACCAGACCACTCGCTATAAACTGGTGGGCTACCCGCTGCGCTTCGATATCGAATCCAACCTGCGTGCCCTGGCGTTCGAGGGCGACTGGCGCAAGGCCGACGCGCGACAGCTGCGCATCCTCACCGGCGGCCTGTATCAAGGCATCGACGGTTTGGGCGCCAAGGCGCGCAGTGACCTGGACGTGGCCAAACCGGACCTCGACTTCTTCCGCCTGCGCCTGTCCGGCGTACAAAGCGACAAGTTCTTCGACAACTGGCAAGGCGTGCTTTCAGGCGCACTCTACTGGAGCGACAACACCCTGCCCGACAGCGAGCGCGCCACGTTTGGCGGGCAGAACTTCGGCCGTGGCTACCCCGACGACCAAGGCTCGGGCGACAAGGGATGGGGCGTGGCGTACGAGGTCAACTACAGTTTCAACCGGTCCGGCGACTGGGTGAAGGTGCTGCAACCCTATGTGGTGCTCGACCGCGCCAAGACCTGGTTCAACGACCTGCCGGTCAAGGCCAGCGACATGTCCTCGGCGGCAGTGGGTTTGCGCTTTGGCGATAACAAGTACTACAACATCGCCCTGGAAGCCGCCAAGCCGATGTCGGACATCGCTTTGGACAGCTTCAACCGACGTGCGCGGTATACGCTGAGCTTCAGTTATCAGCTCTGACGAGAGCCTCAAGCTCCAAGCCTCAAGCTCCAAGCCTTGAGCTGCAAGCGGGAATACGGGAAACCCACTTGCCGCTTAAGGCTTGAAGCTTGTAGCTGCTGTCAGGGGAAACAAACTGTTGAGCGTATCGATCAGCCGCATCAGATAGATGGGCTTGCGAAACAAGTCCAGTACCTGCAGGCGCAGCATATCGCTGACGTCGTCCATCTCGGCATGGCCAGACATCACGATAAC
This sequence comes from Pseudomonas sp. 37 R 15, assembly GCF_900004865.1. Classification (NCBI taxonomy): domain Bacteria; kingdom Pseudomonadati; phylum Pseudomonadota; class Gammaproteobacteria; order Pseudomonadales; family Pseudomonadaceae; genus Pseudomonas; species Pseudomonas sp. 37 R 15. The sequence goes on from NZ_CVTV01000048.1 coordinate 30,442, forward strand.
CGGCAGGTGGGAACGCGAGGTGTGCTCGCGCAGGCGTTTGATCAAGGAGATACCGCTTTCCTCGGGCATGCGCAGGTCGGTGATGACCAGGGCGATATCGGGGTGCAGGGTGAGCTCCTGCAGGGCGAACGTCACGGAGGTGGCGGTAAAGCAAACGAAGCCCTCGTTCTCCAGCGACTCCGCCAGTTCAACGAGGGCATCTTCTTCGTCGTCCACCAACAGGATTTGCTGGCGGGGAGATACAGCAGCATTCATGGGCACGACCTGACCAATCAACAACGGGAACTCACGGAGTAATTGCTGTACCGATCCTGGTAAAGAAGGCAGTGATCTGTGGCCCCAGCGTTGTCCCGGCGGCGAGTATCACCAGCGCTACAATCGCCACAAGTATGAGGTATTCGATTGCTGTCGCGCCGTCTTTACGATGAAACAACAATTGGAGTTGAACGTAAAGCTTCATCAGCAGAGCAAGGAACATAACACTTCTCCTCAGGCGATTGGCGCCTTAATTCTGGTACCGCACGGTAATCGCGATGTGCCACTTCAGCATTGTCAACAAAGCCCGCCTTCACAACTGTAAGAACTGATTAGTCATAAAGTAATAGGTGCATTTCTGACCTCTTAAACAGGTGTTTTCAAAGGAATCGCCCTACATCCTGAAGAAATCTTTCTGCCAGTAATGGCATTTCGTCCTAGCTGAACTACCGTCAAATAGCGAAATAGTTAGTCACCGTTCATCGCTGCCAAGTTGCGAAATTTGCCTGTTGGATATGCGGGCCGTCGTGCAACAGGAAAAGGAGAGCCGTCATGAACACGCGTCTGAGCATGGTACTGGCCGGTGTGTTACTGGTCGGTGCGCTGTTTGCCGGTTACTGGGGATTGGTCCTCAGCCGTGAGCCCGCTCCGGCGCCGCCACCGCCACCAGCGGCTGCTCCCGTCGAACAAGCCGTTGCCGTGGTGGAGGACCAGACCCGTCAGTCGGTAGTCGTACTGGCCCACGATGTGCCCCCCTTCGTCCCCCTGGTTGCGGCTGATCTGAGCATCGAAAAACTGCGCACGGCACCGGCCGGCAGCATGAGCAGTGTCGACCAGGCCATCGGCCGTACACCGTGGCGCGCACTCAGCGCCGGCAGTTGGCTGAACGATGACAGCTTCACCCCCGGCGGGCCGCTGGCGCGCATGATCCGTGCGGATGAACGCGCCCTGGCGGTCGCCGTCGATGAAGTGATTGGCGCCGCCGGTCAATTGAGCCCTGGCGATTATGTGGACGCGCTGCTGTACCTGCGCCAGGACGCCGCCAACCTTGAACAATCGGCCCAAGTAGTGATCCCCGCCATGCGCCTGCTCAGTGTCGGCGACCAGATGGGCCTGACCAACGACGGCACCCCCGCCTCACCTCCCGCGCTCACCGCCGAACAGAAAGCCCAACGCCAGGCCCCCTCGCGCACGGTGGTGCTGGCCGTGCCCGAACAGCTGTTGAGCCGGTTGATGCTGGCCACCCAGGCCGGCACCTTGCGCCTGGCCGTGCGCAGCGCCGACGAACACTTGCTGAGCCGCTACTGGGCCGGCGAAGGCGATGCGCCGGGCAACCTGCAGAACGCTAACCGCGACCTTTATCAGTTCACGCAACTGGCCTTCGCCCAGGCCCCCAGGAAAGTGGCCCAGAGCAGCGCCCCACGCCGGGCCGGTGTCGAGGTGATCCGTGGCATTCAAGCAACCCAACAAACACCCGACTGAACAAGGATGCTGTGCATGAACCGACGTTTCATACCGGTGTTCACGCGGAAAATCGCCTGTGCCCTGTTGCTGTCGCAGCTGTCCATGAGCCTGGCCGTGGCCGCTGCGGGCAATTGCGCCAGCCTTGGACAACTGCCCGCCGCGTTGTCGGTCGGCGAGGGCCTGCAACAGCAATTGCAATCGCCGGTAGCGATCACGCGCCTGGCCATTGGCGATCCGAAAATCGCCGACGTTCATCTCAATGGCGACCGGGCCTTCCTGCTCACCGGCGTCGGCTCGGGCACCACCAGCCTGATGGTCTGGACCGCCTGCTCGACCACGCCACGCCAGAGCATGGTCTTCGTCAAGGGCAAGGCCAACACCGCCTTGACCAGCCTGTCGCTGTCGCCGGCCGATGATCCGCTGCTGCCCAGCCAGGTACAGACCGATATCCGCTTCGTCGAAGTCAGCCGTACCAAACTCAAGGAGGCAAGCACCAAGATCCTCGGCATCGGCAACAACTTTTTCCTGGGCAGCCCGAACTTGCTGTTCCCCACACCCAGCACCTTCAAACTGCCGGTGAGCGCGGACACCTTCAATATCGGCTTTGGCGGTGGTCGCGTCTCGGCGATGATCAACGCCCTGGAAAGCAGCGGCTTCGCCTACACCCTTGCCCGGCCAAGCCTGGTTGCCATGAGCGGGCAAAGCGCAACCTTTCTCGCCGGTGGGGAAATACCGGTGCCGGTGCCGAGCAGCGGCAGCGATAGCATCTCGATTGAATACAAGGAGTTCGGCATCCGTCTGACCCTCACCCCGACCGTGGTCGACCGAAATCGCATTTCCCTCAAGGTGGCGCCGGAGGTCAGCGAGCTGGATTACACCAACGCCGTGGTCATCGAAAATATCCGCGTGCCGGCCCTGACCATCCGCCGTACCGATACCAGCGTGTCCCTGGCCGACGGCGAAAGCTTTGTGATCAGCGGCCTGATCAGCAGCAACACCACCACCAACATCGGCAAGTTTCCCGGCCTGGGTGACATCCCGATCCTGGGAGCGTTCTTTCGCGATTCTTCGGTCAGGCGCGAAGACAAGGAGCTGCTGATGATCGTCACGCCGCACCTGGTGCAACCGCTGGCGGCCAATGCCCGGCTGCCGTCGTTGCCCGGTGAGAAAATGCGCAACTACGACCCGAACTGGTACCGCCTGTTCTTCCTGGAAAACGGCAATTTCGACCGTCTCAACGGGTTGTCTCAATGAGCGATAACCTGAGCCAGACGTTCCTGGCAATCACCCGCAACACCACCGACCTGGAGTGGCTGCAGGGCGCGCTGGCGCCCCTTGGCCAAGTGGTCAGCGCCGGCAGCGGCACCCTCGATGAATTGCTCGCCCTGGTCGATGTAACCTTCGCCAACCTGGTCTTCATAGGCCTTGACCGCGAGCACCTGGTGGCCCAGAGCGCGCTGATCGAGGGCGCGCTGGAAGCCAAGCCGATGCTGGCCATCGTCGCCCTCGGGGACGGCATGGACAACCAGTTGGTACTCAATGCCATGCGCGCCGGGGCGCGGGACTTCGTCGCCTACGGCTCGCGTTCCAGCGAAGTCGCAGGCCTTGTACGCCGCCTGAGCAAGCGCCTGCCCCCGGTCGCAACCAACACGCAACTGGGGGGCCTCTCGGTGCTCTACGGCACCCAGAGCAGTTCCGACGGCGCACTGCTCACCAGCCACTTGGCATTGGTGGTGCAAAAGAGCGGCCAGCAGACGTTGTTGCTCGACCTGGGCCTGCCACGCGGTGACAGCCTGGCGCTGCTGGGCCTGGAAAGCTCGTTCAACTTCGGCGATGCCTTGCGCCACCTGAGGCGACTGGACACCACCCTGATCAACAGCGCCTTTACCTCGGCCGAAGGCGGCCTGCGCATTCTCGCCTACGCGCCCAACGACGAGCCCCTGGAGCGCACCAGCGCCGCCGAGCTCTACATGCTGCTCAGTGCGCTGCGCCATCACTTCCAGCACATTGTGGTGAACCTTGCCGGCCAGCCGGACAGCGAGGCCCTGCGCACCTTTGTCAGCCATTGCGACAAACTGCTGTGGTACACCGATCAGAGCGTACTGGACTGCCGGCGCAACCTCGCCGTACTGAATCTGTGGCGCGAGAAAGGCATGAAGCTCGACCATGCCGGACTGCTGATTGATCGCTACATCAAAAGCTGTGCGCCGCACGCCGAAGCCTTGAGCAAAAGCTTCGGCCTGGAAGTGATTGCCGTGTTGCCACTGAGCCCGGAGGTCCGGCTGAACGCCAAGAACCAAGGGCAGACCCTGTTTGCCTTGACACCGCGCGAAGCCCTGACTCAGGCGCTCAAAACCCTGGGCGAGCGCCTGGCGAAACGTTCGCAAGACGCCAACCGGAAATCACCCAGCCGCTGGCTGGATCGCTTGTTGGGAGCCGATAAATGACCAGCGAAAAACTCTTCGGCGCCCCCGCACGGGGCCTGGGTGGCGCCACCGACCACGACGGCCTGAAACTGGTGCTGCACCGCTACATCATCGATGCCATCGAAGAGTCGGGGAAAAACCTGCTGGAAGGCTCGCGCCAATCCCTGGCGCAATTTGTCATCGACAAAGTCGCCGAGTACATCAACCGCATGCACCTGGCGATCTCGCGCTACGAGATGGAGCGCCTGGCCGAAGAAATCGTCGACGAACTGACCGGTTTCGGCCCGCTGGAAGTGCTGTTGCGCGACCCCTGCGTCACCGAAATCCTGGTCAATGGCCCGCACCGGGTGTTTATCGAGCGTGACGGTCTGCTGCACCAGAGCGACCTGCGCTTTATCGACGCGCACCATGTGGAACGTGTCATGCAACGCATCCTCGCGCCGCTGGGGCGGCGCCTGGATGAGTCGTCGCCGATGGTCGACGCACGCATGCCCGATGGTAGCCGGGTCAATGCGATCATCCCGCCGATTGCCCTGGACGGGCCGTGCCTGTCGATTCGAAAATTTCGCAAGGACATGCTCAAAAGCAGCGACCTGGTGGCCATGCAGACCATTGACCAGAACATTTTCGACTTCTTCCAGGAGGCCGTGGGCAAGCGCTGCAATATCCTCATCAGCGGCGGGACCGGCACCGGCAAAACCACGCTGCTGAATATTCTCAGCCAGTTGATCAACCCCCATGAACGCCTCGTCACCATCGAGGACGTAGCCGAATTGCAACTGGGCCATCCCCACGTGGTGCGCCTGGAAACCCGTCCGCCCAATGCCGAGGGCCATGGCGAGGTCAAGGCCAGCGACCTGATCCGCAACGCCCTGCGCATGCGCCCCGACCGCATCATCCTGGGCGAAATTCGCGGCGTGGAAGTGCTCGATGTCCTCACCGCGATGAACACCGGCCACGACGGTTCCATGAGCACCGTGCACGCCAACAATGCCGCCGATGCCCTGCTGCGCCTGGAAACCCTGGTGGGCCTGACCGGTCGCGTGGTCGCGGAAAAGACCCTGCGCCAGATGATCTGCGCGGCATTGGATGTGGTGGTCCAATTGACCCGCCTGCCGGACGGTCGTCGTTGCGTCAGCGAAGTGGTCGAGGTGGTGGGCATCCGCGAAGACGTGTACGTGACCAACACCCTGTTTCGCCATGACCGGCGCACCGGCTTCGGCTTCGTGCGCGAGGCGCTCAACCCGGCTGGCGAAAAACTGCGCCGCGAAGCGGTCTAGCCCTGGAGAGGAATCGAGCATGACAGGGGCCATCCTGCTACTCATCTGCGTGATGCTTATCGGCCTGTCGATCTGCTCATTCCAGAACGGCGTGCGCCGCGCCCGGACCGAACGCGTACTGGACCGCCTCGCCGAAGGCCAGCCGCAGCTCGTCGAAGAGAGCGTGTCCTGGAGCGGCGTGGAACGCATGTTCCTGCGCGCCGGCCTGGGCAAACCCAGTGACAGCCTGGGGCTGTGGCTGACCGCCTGGGGCCTGGGCGCGGTGCTGGGGTTGATGCTCGCCGGCTGGCTCGGCCTGCTGGTGATGCTGATGTTGCCTCCCGTGCTGCTGCGCCTGTACATCGCCTGGCGTTATCAACGCCGGATCAAGCGCATGATCGAACAATTGCCGCAGTTGCTCGACCACACCGTGCGCAGCCTCAAGGCCGGACGCACCCTGGCCGACGCAGTGCTGGGCGGTATCGAAGTGACCGAAGACCCGCTGAAAAAAGCCATGGGCCGAGTCCGGCGCAACGTGCAACTGGGCGTCAGCCTGCCGGAGTCCGCCCACGATTTCGCCGAATTCTACGAACGCGACGAGTTCCGCCTGTTCGCCCTGGGCTTGAAGGTCAATCACCGCTACGGCGGCAATGCCAGCGAGCTGCTGGAAAACCTGATCAAGATGATCCGCGAGCGCGAGCAAGCCGCGCGCCAGCTTCGCGCCCTGACCGGCGAAACCCGGGTCACCGCCTACGTGCTCACCGCGTTGCCCATCTCGATGGTGGGCTATTTCCTGGCGGTCAACCCGGCCTACCTGATGACCATGTGGAACGACGGCACCGGTCGCCTGCTGTTATTCGTCGCCCTGACCATGCAGGTGCTCGGTTGCTTCACCCTGTGGCGCATGTTGCGGAGCGTGTGAGATGGCCATTTCGTTGCTGATCAGCGCCATGTTGTTTCTGGCCGCCCTGGCGCTGGTGCTGGCCAACCTGATCAGACATCGGCGTGGTCAGCGCCTGGTTGCCCAGCGCCTGCAAGGCCGGATGGGCCGCGAACACCGCCTCGGTGCGATGATGCGGCAGTTGGGCAACAGCCCGCTCGCGCAACGTTCGGTCAGCCTGGACAACGAAACCCAGACGCTGCTCAACCGCGTGGGTTGGCGCAAAGCCAGCCAACGCTCGATGTTCGCTGCCTTCCAGATCGGCACGCCGGTGCTGCTGTTGATCGTGACCCTGATCACTCAGCAGGTGCTGGTGCCCAAGGGTGATTCGCCGTGGCTGGTGCCCCTGATCGCGCTCGGCATCGGCTACCTGTTGCCCAAGCGCATCCTGGCCAGCTTGGCCAAGACCCGTCAGCAGCGCATCTCCCAGGAAGTCTCGACGTTCATTCCACTGCTGCGCATCCTGTTCGAATCGGGCATGGCGGTCGAACAGGCGCTGCGTGTATTGAGCATCGACGCGCAACGCCTGCTGCCGGCGCTGACCCATGAATTGCGGCTGATCCTGAACCGGGTCGACTCCGGCCTTGAGCTCAGTGAAGAGCTGGGCAAGACCGCCAGGCTGCTGGCCGTGGATGAGTTCACCGACACCTGCATCATCCTCCAGCAACTGGTGCATCAGGGCGCCGGCGCGATGAAGTCGTTGCTGGCGCTCAAGCAATTGCTCGACGACCGACGCCTGACCCGCATCCAGGAATTTGTGTCGAAGATGTCGGCGAAGATGTCGGTGGTGATGATGGTGTTTCTGTTTCCCGCCTTGCTGATCGTGCTCGGGGGGCCGGCATTCATCGGCATCACCCGGGCCTTGAGTAACTTATGAGGAATGCTCGATGAAAGCCTTGATCGCCGGTTTGAGCCTGTTGCTGCTCGGTGGTTGCGCCACATATGGCCAAACCCCCTGGAGCGCCCTGACGGCCCCCGGCAGTTGCCCCAAGCCCGACGCCGAACAGACGCTGTCGTTGAACCTGGCCGATGAAATGGCCAACGACGGCAAACTGCACGCCAGCCTGGCCAACCTGCACACCCTGCCGGCCAGTTTGCCCCAGGTGCGCCTGCGCCAGGCCAAGGCGTATCGCTTGCTCGGGCGCAGCGCCGAGCCCCTGTACCGCAGCCTGCTCGGCACCTGCATGGCCGCCGAAGGCGAACACGGCCTGGGGCAAATGGCAGTGGCCAAAGGCGACAACAGCCTGGCCATGGCCCATTTGCAGCGCGCGGCGCGGCTGGCGCCCACCGACGAGAAAATCCGCAATGACCTGGGCGTGGTGTACCTCAACCAACTGCGCCTGGAAGACGCCCGTTTTGAATTCATGACCGCCATGGAGCTCAAGCAGAGCGACCCGCTGGCGGCCATCAACCTGGTGACGCTGCTGATCTATCAAGACAACTGGAAGCAGGCCGCGCAGGTGGTCAGCCAGACAGGCCTGGACCCCGAACAAGTCACCCAGGCCCAGGCCCGCGCCGAGAAACTCAAGGCCTCAAGCGCCCCGGCCGTCAAGGCCAAGCGGCAGATCGCCACGGTCAGTGAAGCCAACAGCAACCCGAGGAATTGACGATGAAACTGCCCTGTCTCGCCAGCCTGGCCGCGCTGGCCCTGCCCCTCAGCGTCATGGCCATCGAGCCTGGCCCCTCTTCCCCGCAGCAGGCCGCCACGGAAAACTGGCTGGCGTTGCAGGTCAGTGGCCAAGCGGCATCAACCACGCCACAGGCAGCCTCCGCCACCGAACGCGACCTGGCCGCGCAGCGCTGGCTGGAAAGCTTCAAGCATGAGATTCCGGAGTTCTTCGAGCAGAAAATCGGCGGCGAAACGGAGGGCGGCAACTGAGCAATGCAGGAGCGAGCTTGCTCGCGAAAAACGTCAACGATAACGCGTGCTTTCTGAATGAACGCGGCGCCTGTGAGTTTTTCGCGAGCAAGCTCGCTCCTACATCATCATCGACCGTCGTTTTTCAGTGCGCCGTCACCCGCTGGCGCATCGCCGAGTTGGTAGGCGACAACGCCAAGGCCAACTGCGTGCGGTTGTGCATATGCGTCAGCCGCAGCACCTGTGACACATACAGTTTGACGGTGTTCTCGGTGATGCCCAGTTCGCAGGCGATCTGATAGTTGGTCTGGCCCTTTCCGACCAGCCTGGCCACGTCCCACTGGCGCGGTGACAGCTGGTTGAAAATCGCGGGGATTTCGACCGGGCCCGTATCTTGCGTCGAGGCCTCTTCACCGTCCGGGCCAGCCGGACTGCGGCGCACTTTATCGAGGTCCTGGTACAGGTCGTTGATGGTTTCGGAGAGAAATTGCAGCTTCTGGTTCAGGTTGCCCAGTTGCAGGTCTTTCCTGCGCTCTTGCAACGCCGCTTCCTGGCGCTGCACGCCTTCGAGCAATTCATCCAGATTGATCGGCTTCTGGTAGTAGTCCGCAATCCCGGCGCGCAGGGCCTTGATTACGTCCTGTTTGTCGGCGCGCCCGGTCAGCATGATCGACTCAAACACCCGCTGCCTGCCGGCAATCTTTTGCAGAGCCTGGACCAACTCGATGCCGTCCATGTCCGGCATATGCAGATCACACAACACCAGGCCGATGTCGCTGTCTTCGCCAAAGCGCTGCAAGGCTTGCTCACTGGACTCACAGGGGACACAACGGAACCCGCTGCTTTCAAGAAATTCACACAGCTCTTCCACGATCAGCGGCTGATCGTCGACCACGAGCACTTTTACCGCAGAGGTAAGCTTGTTCACGCGCTACTCCATGCCTGGCAAGCCAAAGATTGAACCATCCTTAACCACGAAAATTCCTGTACAACGTTTTAGTAAACGTAGACGTACTTCCCGACTCTGTACATAGCGTCAAACCGCTGCGACGCTCAACGGCCCCAGAACCACACAAGGGCAAATCCCACCAGCAGGAAGGGGGCAAACGGCAGTTTTTTTGACGGTTCGGCTGCCAGGTGCCCGAGGCAATCTGTAAGCCTTTGACTCATAAGCGGCCAGAGCTTTGGCGCCAGCAAAAGCCAGAGCACACTCGCCCCGGCAGCGCCAATAAACGCGCCCAATACATACTCGGCATCCGACACCAATGCCAAGGCCGCGAGCAGCTTCACATCCCCGGCGCCGAGACGGCCCAGGGCGTAACCCGGCAAGGTCAACAGCAGCGCCAGGACAAACGCCCACAGGCCTTGGCCGACTGAGGCACCGAGCCAGGTGCTGCCGGTCCAGAACAGGTAGATCCCCGCCAGCAACGCAACCCCCAGCGTCAGACGGTTGGCGAGCAATCGCTGCCGCATGTCCTGCACGGCACACACCATCAACCACAACAGCACCACCACACTCTGGATCACGTAAAAAACCTGCCTTTTCGCCGATTGATTCTATGCTGATATCAAGTAGTAGCCGTCAGGGTAGACGCGGTGATGAAAACTAGCCTCCCCCACCAGCAGAAAGGCACGGCCGCGATCGAGTTCGTGGCCGTCTTCGTGATTTTTTTCGCGGTGTTCTATGGCATGGTCAGCTATAGCCTGCCGCTGCTGTTACTGCAGTCGTTCAACCAGGCTACCGCCGAAGCGGTGCGCCTTAGCGTGGGGCTCGACCCGGCGATGCAGGGCTACAGCACCGCCGTGCAAACCACCGCCAGAAGCGCAGTCACCGACCGCCTGCGGTGGATCCCCAGCGCCTTTAATTTCAATGCAGCGACACACGTCAACACCACGTTCGTGGGTGGCCTGCTGTCGGTGCAGATCAACTATCCCTCTGCCAATCTGCACGCGGTAATGCCCTTCATTGTGCTGCCCGGCATTGGCAGCGTGCCGCGATTGCCGGTGACGCTGCAGGCCCAGTCGAGCCTGCAGTTTTGACCTCGGGGGACAAACTGCTCGGGCGTCTGCTTGGCCGTGGCCGCGCGCTGGCGATCGCGCCTGCTGCGCCGCCTTCGGCCGGTTTGCAGGTGCAACTGGATGCGCAAGGCCAGGTGCTCGGTATCAGCGGCACACTGCGCTCACAGCTGGCGCCCCATGCCGAGGCGGCGCCGCTGCGCGCCTTGCTGCGCGCCCATAGCGCGCTGGCGGTGGAGGGCGTTCCCGCCGACTGGCAGCGCCATAGCCTTGACCTGGATTTCCAGGGCATCGACGGGCAGGTGCTGCACACCCGTGGCACCCTCGAGCCGCACGACTCTGGGTGGCGGCTGCACGCGGTGGATATCGGCGATCTGCTCAACGGCCGCCGATTGGCCGAGCAGCGTGAACAGAATCAGCATGTGACCAGCCAGGTCAGCGAGCAATTGCGCGTGTGCAGCCTCAGCCGATTGCCCGATGTATTCAACGAACAATTGTGCAGCGTGGCGCAGCGCTGGCGAATCCCGTGTATCGCCCTGGCGCTGCATGCTCAAGAGGACCAGGGCTGGGTGATCTACAGCCAGTACGCCTACCATGACGCGCCGCTGTTCTGGCACACCGGGCAGCGCCTCGGGACGTGCCTGGACGGCCTCGAAGGCACCGCCCCCTTGAGCCTGCAAACCCTCTACGGTCGCGGTGAACACCCGCGCTTGCACAGCGTGTTCGGCAATGCCGACGGTTTCCTGGTGCCCTACCGCGATGGCCAGGGCGTCGCCGCGTGGCTGCTGTGCGCAGCCTTCAGCGGTGAAGCCGACACACGCGAGCGCGACTGGCTGAACCTCGCCGCCGCCCTCGCCGCCCCGCTGCTCAGCCGTCTGCGTGAACAGCACCACCATCTGCAACTGGAACGCCAGGAAGCCCTGCAGGGCTTGCTGGGCACCGGCTGGTGGGAATTGCTGCCCGCCAACGGCGAGATCCAGCTCGCGGCGCAATTGATGCGCAACCTGGGCTGCGAAGAAAGCCCTGCCCGCCTAGTCCTGGAAACCTGGCTGAACCTCATCCACCCCGCCGATCGCCAGGAACTGCACAGCCGCCTGCGCGACTTGCAGACCCTCGGCAAACCCTTGCTCGCCAGCGTGCGCCTGAACCGTGGCGACAGCGACCAGCCACCCACCTGGTACCGCGTGCAGGGCCAGGTTCTGGGCGCCGGTGAGCAGCGCCGCTGGATTGGCTTCATGCTCGACATCAGCGACATCAAGAACCAGCAACTGCAAGCCGATGCCGCCCACGCCCGCCTGGACAACCTGATCGCCAGCTCGCCGGCGGTGATCTATGTGCAACGCTACGTGAAAGGCGCCCTGCAGCCGGTGTTTTTCAGCGACAGCCTGCTGCCGCTGCTGGGCCGCACGCTCGCCGAATGCAGCCACGACAGCCTGGTGCAATGGGTCCACCCGGATGACCGCGACCTGTACTTCCAGCGTACGCGCCAACTGCTGCGCGAAGGCAGTGTGCGCAGCCGCTACCGGGTCCAGGATAAACACGGCGACTACCACTGGCTGCTCGACGAAGCCAAGTTGCTGCGCGACGACCTCGGCCTGCCGGTGGAGGCGGTCGGCCTGTGGCTGGACGTCACCGAGGCCACGCTGGCGGCGCAACAGGTCAAGGACAGCGAGGAGCGCTACCGCATCCTCGTGGAAGACTCCCCGGCGATGATCTGCCGCTACCGTCCGGACCTGACCCTGACCTTTGGCAACACCCCCCTGGCCAACTACCTGGAGTGCCTGCCCGGCCAATTGCCGGGGCTGAACCTGGGGCACTGGTTATCGGCCGAGCAACGCGCGGCGTTTGTGCAGCGCATCGAGCAACTGACGCCGGAGTTTCCCGTGAGCACCGCGGAGATCAGCCTGCAACTGCCGGGGCGCGAGCACGCCTGGTGGGTGTGGTCGGACCGTGGTGTGTTCGACGAGCACGGCAATCTGCTCGAAGTGCAGGCCGTGGGCCGCGACAACACCGAAGTGCGGCGCTCCCAGCAGCAACTGACGCAAAGCGCGAAAATGGCCACCCTCGGCGAAATGGCCACCGGCCTGGCCCATGAGATCAACCAGCCGCTGAACGTGATGCGCATGGCCATCGTCAACGTACTCAAGCGCCTGGGCAATGGCGACGTGCAGATCGACTACCTGACGGAGAAACTCCAGCGCATTGACGCGCAGGTACAACGCGCGGCGCGGGTGGTGGACCACATGCGCGTATTCGGCCGCCGCTCGGAAGTCGAGCAGCAGCCCTTCGACCCGGCGCAGGCGGTGGAAGGCACCCTGTCACTGCTCAGCGAAGGCCTGCGCGGCAAAGGCGTGGAGATCAAACTGACCCAGGCGGATATTGCGGTGCAGGTCACAGGCTACGCCGACCAGCTGGAGCAAGTGCTGATCAACCTGATGGTCAATGCCCGCGATGCGCTGTTGGGCTTGAAGGAAAAACAACCGGACCTGCGCCCATGGATCGCCGTACAGACCGAACACGACAGCCGCCACGTGCGCATCTGGGTCGAAGATAACGGCGGCGGCATTGACCCGCGTTTGCTGGAGCGCATCTTCGAGCCGTTCTTCACCACCAAGCCGATTGGCGTGGGGACCGGGCTGGGCCTGTCGGTCAGCTATGGCATCGTTGAAAACATGGGCGGACGCCTCAGCGTCAGCAACGGCGAACACGGCGCGCGGTTCTGCGTGGAACTGCCCAGGGCCACCGACGCTTAAATCACCAGATACGCCTCGCCGGCCTGGCCGCAGCTCAGGTTGGCGCCCACAGTCACGCTCGCCAGGTTGATGCCCAAGCTGCTCAACAGGTTGTTGAGGATCGGATTGAGCAACGGGCCCAGGGCGTTATTCAACACTGGCGTGAGGAGCGCGCTGACGCCGCTGAGCAGCGACACTGTGCTTGCGATCACGCCCCCCAAGGGGTTGCTCCCTACCGGTTGATAAGCGGTAATGCCGACGCCATTGAGGGCGGCGGAAAGGCCGCTCACCACGTTGGTGGCTGGCGTGGCCGTTTGATAGCTGGGGGCAAGCCCTACATCAGCGGGCATGGCAAATGGCGTGGTGCTGGAAAACACCAGGTTCTGGTTACTGTTGCTGCCCACGATCGGGCTTTGCACCTTGATCCCGACGCCGCCCCCCGCAAACGGAATGCGAGGTCCGCAACTGCCGATGCCGAGGATCTTATGGCACGTCTTGATACCGAAATCGATCAGGGCCAACGGCGCCACGGTCATCGGCTGTGTAGAGGAAAACGCATTGGTGATATTACCCACGTTCAGCGATGCCGCCGAGGTGGTGGTGTAGGCCGTCAAGCTCTTGGTGCCCGCGCCTCCCGCCGGGCAGCTATAGGCGGTGACATAGCTGCTGGCGCCGCCGGCATCCAGCACGATCTGCAGCGGCAGGTTGCCCGGCAGTGCCAGCACGTCCAACTGTTGGCAACCGGCGCCCAACAGGCAAAGCGTCGAGTTGATGGTGGTCACCAGGTTCAAGCTCAACAGGCTGCTGATGACCGGTGTCAGTGGCCCCACCAGGTCATTCACCGCTGTGGTCAAACCGGACAGGCTGCCGAGCACCGGCAAACTCACGGTTATCTGCGTGCGCAGTTGGGCGGTGCGCACATAAATTTTATTCGGGCCCAACGGGTTGGCCGCCGCCAGCATCGGATTGCCGATGGCCGATAACTGCGGCGGCTCCATGACTTTGATCTGAGTGGTGATATTGGCCAGACCCAACAGGCTCACGGGCAGTGTCACCGCCGCCGCGCTCTGGTTGCCGGCCAGTTGCACCACGCCTTGAACCAGTTGAAAGAGTTGCAGATCGGCATTGAGCGCGGCGGCGGTGATGCCCGTCTGCAATTGCAGGATTTTGCCCAGTGTGAGCGGCAATGGATTGTTGATCGTCGCCCCTTTGATAGCGCCCAGCGCGGTGACTGCATCCAGCGTCAACGGGTCGCTGCCCAGCACGGTGATTGCCGCCTGAACCAATTGCGAGGCGCTCACCGTGGTGCTTAACAGTTGGGTGTAGTCGCCGGCGGTGACATGCAGGTCGACGGCCAATTGATCAAGGTAACTGAGCATATTGATATCGCTGTTGAGCAGGCCGTTCCAGCCGAGCACAGAAACATTGACCCCACCACCGAGCAGCCCGCTGAACACCGCGTTCAGCATGCTGGCACTGGCGGTATCAACGTTGACCAACGTGCTCCTGATGCTCAACTGCGCGATCGGCGGGGTGGGTTTGGCCGCCACTGCCGTCGCGCTCAATCGGGTATCGAGGCTGACCGAGTTACCCGACATCATCGACCAGATGCCACCGGCCACGCTGGTGGGGACGGTTTTGCCGACCACCACCTCAATGGCTGACGACAGCGCCGGGTTGGCAGCGAACACCCGTCGGCCGGAAGCCGCAGTGGTTACCGCACCGCAGCGGGTGACCAGGGTATTACCGTTACCCACGACAAAGTGATTGCGTGCCACGCTTTGCGCCGCATACGCCGCCGCGCTCAAACCCGCCGCACAGGTGCCGTTGCGGCTGACCGCTTCCAGCGCTGCCGTGTCCGCCACTCCCTGCAGCCGGCGCTTCTCCAGGTAAAGCCGTCCGCTGTCCACAGCCAGCAAGGTAAACGCCAGCACCAGCGCCAACACACCAACGGCCATCAGGCCGATAGCGCCACGTTGCTTGCCATGAAATCGGGGAGACATCGAGCACTCCTGTGCCGGCGAGTCGCCGAGCGCTTACTCTCCTGAGGGTATGGATGAGTGTAGACAAGAGTGGCGGCTGGCAATGGTCGAATGTGGAAGAGGGTTTGAACGGGTGCAGTCATTTCGGACATTCTCTTCGGTTCTCACGCCGCCAGCTTTTCTGCCGCTTCCTGCCGACGTCAGGTTGTGGACTTTGGATGCCCTGAAAAACGGGATGCAGCCTGTTCAAAACGTTGTTGTGCACGGGGGTTCCACTGCACACCCGAGCGGGCCTCAATCCCGGGTTTGAGTTGCTGGTTGTCGTCATAGTCTTCACGAGGGTGAAAAAACAGCGGCTGCACCGCTTCCAGGTTGCGCAAGTAGTCGGCATATGAATTCAGATAGTGCTGACGTTCGTCAGCGCTGAGCTGCGCCGGCGCCCATGCAGCAAACGGGGGAAGCACGGTGAATCCGGTATAGGCCAGAATGCCGTTATGGATAGGCCAGAGTATGTGATGCAAGTCGCCATCAATGCCCGCAGGTGTGTAAAGACTGCTTGCGGTGCCCGTGGTGAGACAAAGCATGGCCTTCTTTCCCTTGAGAAGTCCCGATCCATACTTGTGCCCTGATGAGTATGCGAACCCCCGGCTCAACACCCGGTCTACCCAGCCCTTGAGAATGGCGGGCATCGAAAACCACCACACAGGAAACTGAAAAATCACCAGGTCAGCCCACATGACCTTCGATTGCTCAGCCTTGACGTCGTCGGTGTGGGAATCGTTTGCAACCGCATGTTCTTGCTCGCGGGAAAGATCGAGATAGTCAGGATCGGCGCGATTATCGGGGAAGTCATCGATACCCAGCTCAGCCTTCCAATTCATCGCGTAGAGATCGCTCACCTGAACCTGGTGACCGAGTTCGCGCAGCGTTTTGACAGCTTCGTTCTTTAAAGCAGCGTTGAAAGAGCGTGGTTCCGGGTGCGCCAACACGATTAACGTTTTCATGACTACATCTTCTCCTTGGGATTTTTGGATGTTGGGTAACTGTCGCCCCGAGTCTGTCCCACCGCTTTGCTGAGGTTCACCACGAGCAGGCCGACAATCGTCAGGCTTGCGCCCAGCAAAAATCCGAAGCTCGTCTGCTCTGCGAGCCACAGATAACCCATCAGTACGCCAAACAGCGGACTCATGAAGGCCAGCACTCCAAGGCGAGCCGCGAGGTAGCGACGAAGCATCCAGAACCAGATCAAGTAGCTTGCTACTGACACGATTAATGTCTGGAACACCAGGCTGGCCACTGCACCGTTTGAAAAGGTCATTGAGCTTTGGCCCGCTAGCAGGCTCAACGGCAGCAGAAGGAGAAAGGCACCTGCCAGTTGGTAAAACAGGGTCTGGGTTGCGGGAGCTTCACTCAGGCGACTGGTACGCACCGCTACCGTCGTAAATCCCCACGTGGCGCCCGCGCACAAGCCCAGCAGGTCACCCAGGAGACTGTTGGCGTTGGTGGTTTGAATGGCTGACCCAGCGCGTGGCATGAGAAAGGTGATGGCAATCCCTGCGAACGCCAGAGACATACCCAACCACTGAATCGCGCCAAGACGCTCCTCCGGCAAACGCAGGTGCAGACCAATGGCGGCGAACAAGGGAGCCGTATAGAGAAAAACCGCCATATGCGAAGCACTAGTCCAGCGTAACCCTTGCGCGATGAACAGAAATTCACCCGCGAACAGAACAGCCACGACCATTCCGGAGCGGTACCAGACGCCTGTCAACCACACCTCCCGCATGAGCCATTTTCCGATTAGCCAGACCAGGGCTGCAGCGACTCCGGAACGAACAGCGACTTGCATCACAGGTGCTATGTCACCAGCAACGGCCTTCATTGCCACCTGCTGGGCACCCCAAATAAGACACAGCAGCACCATGATCGCCGTGGCAGCGCCATCTACTGACTTCCTCACTTATTGGCACCTTTTATCATTGATAGAGACAACCATTTATTCCTCACTTGGCCTGCCAGACAGCCGACCACCCGTTGCCCCATCAGCAGCTGCAACAGGATTCGTTGTGCGCTGTGGTGGAATTCGATTGTGGGAAAGTACGCAAGCCGCTACAAATCATGTGTTTTCAGTCTATAAGAGAGAAAAACTACGCCATGAGAGCTGATACGCCCCTCAGGGCCATCGCTTGCTTTGACGCGGTCATGCGCACCGGCAGTGTCAGCCTTGCTGCAAGCCAACTGTTCGTTACGCCGGGAGCGGTAGGGCAACAGATCCGCAAGCTGGAAGACTGGCTGGGAACGCCCCTGTTTGTACGCAGTGTGCGCAGGCTGCAGCCAACGGCTCAAGCGCTGAGCTACTGGGAGCAGGTAAAGCCAGCTCTTCGCCAGCTGGAGACCGCCAACCTGGCCGTCCGGGGTCTTCGAGACAGGCAGGTACGGTTAAGCCTGCCGCCGGCGTTCGCCAGTTCCTGGTTCGCCAAGCGAATGCCATTGTTCACGGAGCGTCATCCAGAGGTGCAACTGCACCTGAGCGCCTCCACCGATACCGTGGATTTCAATGACGCTACCTGCGACCTGGCGGTGCGGCATTTCGATGGATATGGCAGTGATGTGGACGCAGAACTGCTCTTGCCGGACGAGGTGAGGGTCTATTCCAGCCCGGCTTACCGCGAACGGCTCCAGTTGCACAGCCTTGATTGTTTGCCGGGAGCAACCTTGCTCTATACGACGTCCCATGCTCACTGGTCTCAATGGCTATCATCGGTCGGTATCTCCCCCGATAGCTTCTCCAGCAGCCTCAAATTCGATCAGTCTGAGCTGGCCATCGACGCGGCGCGCCGCAATCAGGGTCTAGTGCTCACCAGCCCATGGCTGGTGGAAGAAGACGTACAACGAGGCCTTCTCGTACCGGTCTTTGACGCTATACTGAAGACTGGCAAGGGCTATTATTTGGTGCAGGCCAAGGATGTGGTGCTAGGTGAGGCAGCCCAGTTGCTGCGCCGCTGGCTTTGCGACGTAGCGCAGCATTCGGCCTGATCAAACCTGATGGCAGGCTGCCATCAGGCATAGATATCACACAACGCTGCAGCGCCCAAACGTAACCACGATGCGAAGCGAGCCGCTCTTGATCCTGATCTTGATCTTGACCTTGATCTGGCTTTTGATCTCAGGCGCCCCGTTAAACCACGCTGGCCGAACGCAGGCTTGAATCCGTGGGTAACCCGGCAGGACGCCGGGTTAGCCGCCCCGCGCCATGGATGGC